>JAEXBT010000058.1 GCA_023393895.1 Pseudomonadota bacterium | reverse complement strand
CAGATCGAATGCTCGGCCCAGACCTGCGCGGTGACCGGGGCGGTGGCTTCGTTGCCATCGCTGTGTGCGGATGCCGCAGGGCTCGGATACACGCCCAGGTGCGAATGCACGTCGATGATCCCCGGCGTCACCCACTTGCCGCGGCCATCCACGCGAAGCGCATCGGCCGGTGCCTCCAGTGCGGGACCGACCGCGACGATGCTGCCTTCGCGCATCAGCACGTCGGCATTCTCAAGCCGCGCGCCGTTCCCGGTCAGCACGGTAGCACCGCTGATCAGCACCGGTGCCGACGGGATGCGCCGGTAGGTGCTGGGATACGGATCATCGACGAACGAGTACGGCTTGCCGGGCGTGGTGCTGGCCGTGGCGGAGGTGTCTTTCGGCGCACTGGCGCAGCCGGCCAGTAGGAGCATCGCGCAGGCGGCGAGGGCGGTCTTCTTCATGGACAGGCGTTTCCCCGGAGGAAACCCCAACCTAGCCAATCATGCCCGCCCCGCCAACCCTGCCGAAAGTCTGGGGTGGCTAGACTGCACGCAGCAGATTGAGGAGAGGAAGCATGATCGCCAAAGACGCGGCGGATGTGGTCAGGTTCTGGCGGGAGGCCGGGCCGTCACTGTGGTTCAAGGGCGGCGAGGCCTTCGATGACGAGTGCCGGCGTCGCCTGGAACCGCTGCATCACGCAGCGGCGCGCGACGAACTTGCGCGCTGGATGGACGATGGGGAGGGTGCCCTGGGCCTGCTGCTCCTGCTCGACCAGATCCCCCGCAACATCTACCGCGGCAGCGGGCACGCGTTTGCCACCGACGGGCTGGCGCGGAAGTACGCCGTGATGGCGCTGGAGGCAGGCCATGACGCGCGTTGCGACGAAACATTGCGGCCGTTCTTCTACCTGCCCTTCGAACATGCCGAGTCGATGGCCGACCAGGAACGCGCGGTCGCCCTGTTCGATGCGCTGGGCAACACGATGATGTACGACTACGCGATCCGTCACCGCGACGTCATCGCGCAGTTCGGCCGGTTCCCGCATCGCAACGCGGCGTTGGGGCGCGCCAACACGCCGGAGGAGCAGGCCTATCTGGATGCGGGTGGCGGGTTCTGAGCGCTCAGTGCGCGAAGCGCACCTGGGTGGGGCTGTCCACTGGCACGTGGGTCTGGAAGTAGTACTTTCCGGTGGGTCGCTTGCGGTCGTCGAAGAGACCGATGCGCACGCGCCTTGCCTCGCCCAGCACCACGATGCGGCGGCCCTTCAGGTCCGCGAGCGCTACACCCAGGCGCTTCTCCAGCGCAGTCGCGGTGGACGTGCGCATCGCGATGGTGAGGTTGTTCTGGTTGCGGTAATCGGTCTCGGAGTTGAGGAAGGTGCGCTCACCCTGACTCCCGATCGCCCGCACGGTCAGCACGAACTCCCCGCGCAGCGGCTGTGAGGGGGATTCGTTCACCGCGCGGACGGCGTCGGCTGGCGTGATCCAGCCCCTCGAATCGACCGGGACCGTGCCGCAGCCAGCCAGCATCAGCAACAGCATCAAACCAGTAGTGATTCCTTTCATCACGCTGTACTCCATGGTTTTCAGTAGCGCGGTACCGAGGCATCCGCCGCGGCCCATGCATCAATCCCGCCGGCAATGTTGTAAACCTCGCTGAAACCCAGTTGGCGGAAGTGCTCGGCCGCCTGCGCGCTGCGACCGCCGCCGTGGCAGAGGAACGCAAGCGCGGTGTGCTTGGGCATCGCCTCGATGCTGGCGATGCCCTCATCCAGATGCAAGTAGGGCACCGGCACTTCGGCCAGCGCACGTTCGGCGCGGGGGCGCACGTCGATCAGCGTAAGCGTGCCGGCGCGCACGCGTTCCGCGGCTTGCGCGGGCGTCATCTCACGGACCGGCCTGGGTGCGTTCGGGTTGTCGATGACCAGGCCCTTGCCGCGCGCGTCATCGGCAAAGTCCAGGCGCAGGCCGTCGGCGCGGCGCAGGTCGCTGACCGGAAACTGCAGCGGCACGCCTTCCGCATCGACGCGGACCGCGTGTTCGTCGGGCTGGACCAGATGCAGACGGGTGCGGAACTTCGGGTCGATGGCGATCTCCACCACCATCCCGCCGCCGGCATCGGTGATGGCCTGCTGCAGCATCGTGCGCGCCGCGGGCGTGACCGTCACCTGCGGTGGCGTGCGGTCAGGGGGCGGCAGTCCGAGCGCGGCATGCAATTCCCCGTTCGCGGCCATCTGCACGATGATGTCGCTGCCGCCGACGAGTTCGCCGCCGATGTAGAGCTGCGGGATGGTCGGCCACTCGCCATAGCGCTTGATGCCTTCGCGGATCTCCGGGTCCTGCAGCACGTCCACATGGCTGAAGTCGACGCCCAGGCCCTGCAACGTACCGGCAGCTTGTGCCGAAAAACCGCATTGCGGCGCGTCCGGAGCGCCCTTCATGAACAGCACCACCGGGTGGGTTGAGAGCAGGTCGATGATGCGCTGGCGCAGGGCGGGATCGAGGGACATGGCGATGTTCCGGTTCGCGTCGAGCCCCCGATTCTACGCGGGTCGTCCGTCCTGCCCGTGGCATGATGCGGCGATGCCCGATGCCGCGCTCCATCGCCCGCCGACGCGGCCGCACCGCTGGATCTGGTGGCTGCTGGCGAGCCAGTTGCTGGTGGTGTTGCTTGGCTGGCGCTTTGGCTGGCGCATCGGCCTGCCGCTGCTGGTCGCGAGCCATCTGCCGTTCTGGTGGGGCGTCCTGTGGCCGGCCTCGCGCTTCTACGGCCCGGTGCTGACGCACCTGCCGGGTATCGAGCCGCGGGTGTGGCTGACCATCGACGATGGTCCCTCCGACGACACCCGTCCGCTGCTCGACCTGCTCGACGCGCATGAGGCCAGGGCGACGTTCTTCCTGGTTGCGCGGCGGGCTGCGGCACGCCCTGAGCTGGTGCAGGAGATCGTGCGCCGGGGCCACGACATCGGCAACCACAGCGACAGCCACCCGCAGGCGTGGTTCTGGGCGCTCGGGCCGGCGCGGATGCGCCGCGAGATCGACCAGGCACAACGCACCCTTGCTGAGATCGCCGGCCGTGCGCCGCGCTGGTTCCGTGCCGTGGTCGGCATGAGCAACCCCTTCGTGCAGGCCCCGCTGCGTGAGCTCGGGTTGACGCGCGTGGCATGGAGCGCGCGCGGCTTCGACGGCGTGGGCTTCGATGTCGACGCGGTGATCGCCCGCATCGGCAAGCAGCTCGCGCCCGGTGCGATCGTGCTGCTGCACGAAGGCGGCGCCGAAGGACGCAACGTCGAGGTGATGCGCCGCCTGCTGCCGATGCTGAAGGCGCGCGGCCTGCGGGCAGAATTGCCCCGGGTCTGATCAGGTGTTCCGCTGCGCCACCACCAGCCAGTTGTTGAACGGCGTATTGCCGCTGAGTGGCGAGAACCGCACCAGAAACCCGGCGTCCGCCAGACGCTGCTGCAGCCACTCGCGCTCGGGGTAGCGGTCCGGCCCGGTACGCATCCAGCCCCACAGGTTGGACAGCCGATCCACCACGCGGGTGATGCCGGCGCGCGTGCTGCCGTCGGCCAGCCCGGTGCGGATCACCAGTCGTCCGTCGGCCCGGACCCGCGCGATCGCCGCGGCCAGCAGCGCCTCGCGCGCCGCGTGGTCGGGCAGGAACTGCATCACGTCAAGGATCGCCACGCTGCCGGCATGGGGCGGCAGCCCGGCCGCCGCGTCGCCGCATTCGAATGACGCGCCGGCCAGTTGCGCGCGTGCCATTGCATCGCGCGCGGTATCGATCTTGCGTGGATCAAGGTCGACGCCCAGGTAGGCAAGGTCGCGACCGGCCGCGCGCATTGCGTGGAGCAGCAGCCCGATGCCGCAACCGACATCCAGCAGCGGTGCCTCGCAGCCCTGCAACGCCTGCAGCACCCCGCGATACACCGGGTCGGTGGCGAGCTTGGCGCGCGCGTAATAGTGGTGGTAGCGATCAAACGGACGCGCGGGATCAAGGAACGCGTGTGCCACCACCTTCTTCGTGCTCATGCGCAGGCGGCCGTCTCCAGCGCCTCGCGCGCGGCCGGCAGCGCGAGCCGCGTCCACTGCGCGTACTGCTGTGCGGACGGATGCAGTCCGTCGGCCACCAGCATCCCGGCTTCGGTCGAGAGGCTGCGGCTGACCGCCGTCACGTCCACGAAATGCGCGCCGTGCGCCTCGCACATCGTGCGGATGTGCGTGTTGTAGGCATCCAGTTCGTGCGTGACCCGGGCGGCATCGCGGCCTTCCTTCTCGGCGAACGGGGTGCCGCCCCAGTCCGGGATCGAGAGCACCAGCAGGCGCTGCGCGCCAGCCTTCGCGAGCAACTCGGCGCGATGGAACAGGGTATCGAAGCCGGTGGCGAACTCCGGCAGCGCACGTCCACGGTACTGGTCGTTGACGCCGACCAGCAGGCTGACGAAGTCCCAGCTGCGCTCGGCCAGAGCGGCCTCGTCCATCGCGTGCGCCAGTTCGTCGGTGGTCCAGCCGGTGGTGGCGAGGATGCGAGGATCCTGCAACGGCACGCGCAACTGGCGCAGCGCGGCGGCGAGTTGCAGCGGCCAGCGGCCAGCCTCCTCGACGCCCTCGCCGATGGTGTAGCTGTCACCGAGGGCAAGGTAGCTCAGCGTGGTCATCGAAATGGCTCCATGCGGGATGACGACAGGTGTAGCACGCGTCCGTGTCAAGCGCTGGCGCGTGCGGGCGCGGCACCCGCGCGACGCGCGAGGACGCGATCGACCCGCGTGAAGACGTCGCGCAACACGTCGGCCTCGGGCAGCAGGGTGACGCGGAAGTGGTCGCGATAGGGCACGTTGAAGCTCGAACCCGGCACGATCAGCACGCCTTCGGTTTCCATCAGCTCGAGCGCGAAGGCGTGGTCGTCGAAGCCAGTCGCGGCATCGCCGACCACCTGCGGAAAACCGTACAGCGCACCCTGCGGTGCCACTAGCGACAGGTGCGGGCTGTTCGCGCAGCATTCGATCAACGCGCGGCGCGTCTCGTACAGGCGGCCGCCGGGCGCGGTGAGCGCGCTCACGGTGTCGGCGCCGTGCAGCGCGGCGCGGATCGCGAACTGGCCCGGCACGTTGGCGCACAGGCGCAGGGCGCCGAGCAGGTCGAGTGCGTGGTGGTAGGGGCCGATCACGGTCGGGTCGCCCGACAGCATCGCCCAGCCCACCCGCCAGCCACAGGCGCGGTGCACCTTGGACAGGCCGCCGAACGCCAGGCAGGGCAAATCGCCCGCCAGCGGCGCGAGCGGCTGGAATACCGCATCGTCATAGAGGATGTGGTCGTAGATCTCGTCGGCCATCAGCACCAGGCGGTACTTGCGCGCGATCGCGACGATGCGCTCGAGAAGTTCGCGCGGATAGCTGGCGCCGGTCGGGTTGTTGGGATTGATCAGCACCAGCGCGCGGGTGCGGCTGGACACCAGCTTCTCGATCTCCTCCGGGTCGGGCAGGAAACTGTTCTCCGGCCGGCACTGGTAGTACACCGGGCGGCCATCGTTGAGGATGGTCGCGGCCGACCAGAGCGGGTAGTCGGGCGAAGGCAGCAAGACCTCATCGCCGGGGTTGAGCAGGGCGCGCAGGGCGATGTCGATGAGTTCGCTGACGCCGTTGCCGACGAAGACCCGCTCGGGCGCGGCATTGGGCGTGCCGCGCGCGCGGTGGAACTCGGCGATCGCCTCGCGGGCGTCCGGCAGGCCCTGCTGGTGAGTGTAGGGATCGGTCTCGGCGATATGGTCGGCAATCGCGCGCTGCAGGTGCTCGGGGGCGCGGAAACCGAAGGCGCCGGGATTGCCGATGTTGAGCTTGATCAGCGTCCGGCCCTGCATCTCCAGCTCGCGGGCGCGGCGGGCCAGCTCACCGCGGATTTCATAACGGACTTCGGACAGGCGGTTGCGGGTGGCGAGGCTAGGCGCGGACATGGGAGCGGGAGAGGGGGAACCGTGCGCGAGCGTAGCGTAAAGCGGCCCGCCACGCCGCGCGCCAGCGCCGGTTCATTAGAATTGCCGCATGGCTTTCTCCGGCGTCCGCGTTTGAACCTCGATCCCGCCGCGCTCGCGCGGATCGGCTGGCCGTCGCCTGTGCCGGCCGAGTGGGCCGAAATGCAGGCCGCGCATCCGCAGGCGCGGCCGGCGCGGGTGGTCGAGCAGCACCGTTCCGGCTACGTCGTTGCCGAGTCCGCCGACGACGGGCAGCCCGCCGAATCCCTGCCGGAGTGGCAGCGGCCGCGCTGCGATCCAAGCGAACGCGCGGCGGTCGGCGACTGGGTGCTGGTCGAAGGCGCGCCCGGGAGGCTGCGCATCGTCGCGCTGTTGCCGCGGCGTGGGGTGATCAAGCGTGGCGCCGCCGGCGAGCACTACCGCCAGCAGTTGATCGCGGCGAACGTGGACACCGCCTTCGTGGTGACCGGGCTGGATGGCGACTTCAATCCCCGCCGCATCGAACGCTACCTGTTGCTGCTCCAGGGCGGCGGAGTGGAGCCGGTGGTGGTGCTGACCAAACAGGACATCGCCCCGGATGCGCCTGACGCGATCGCCACGCTGGCGATGCTGGCCGAACAGGGCGTCGCGGTGCGCAGCGTCAATGCGCGTGATCCCGGTAGCGTCGCCGCCCTGCATCCGTGGCTGGGTGCCGGAAGTACCGTGGTGCTGGTCGGGTCATCGGGCGCGGGAAAATCCACGTTGACCAACACACTGCTTGGCATCGAGCGAATGAAGACCGGCGCGGTGCGCGAGCACGACGCGCGCGGTCGCCACACCACGACGCATCGCGCGCTGATCGCACTGCCACAGGGCGCCTGCCTGATCGACACGCCGGGCATGCGCGAACTCAAGCCGACCGGCGAGGAGCAGCTGGACGAAGCGGCGTTCGCCGACGTGCAGGCCCTGGCAGAGCAGTGTCGCTTCCGCGATTGCCGGCACGACAAGGAGCCGGGTTGCGCCCTGCAGGCGGCGGTCGGGCGCGGCGAACTGGATGCCGGGCGCGTCGCCAACTACCTCAAGCTGCGGGATGAACTCGCGGCCGCCGCGGATACCCTAGCCACGCGCCAGGCGCAGAAGTCGGATGCGCGGATGCAGACGCGGGCCTTGCACCGGCGGCTGGACGACAAGTACGGTCGCCATTGATGAGCGACCGCGACGACATCGCGCAGTACGCCGCACTCGATGCGCGGATGGTCAAGGCGGCGCGGACCCTGCGCATCCTCGGGCTGATGAGCTGGCCGGCGCGCTTCCAGCAGCCTTTCCTCGACGGCTGGCATGCCGGGAATCCACGGTTGCCGCAGGTCGAGTACCCGAAGCACGACTTCGGCGACGCGCGCCGCGAACTGCTGGCGGTCGCCGAAGCCGCCGACCCCACCCATCCGCTCGGGCTGTACCTGCGCGAGTCGGCGCTGAGCTGGGAGGTGGCCGCCCGAATGCTCGAATCGCTCGGCACGCCCGATGTCACCACGCATTCGATCGCGCTCTACGGCCGTCCCGAGGAACGCCTGCCTGGCGATGGCCCGACCACGCGCGAAGCGGCGCAGCATTTCATCGGCATCGCCAGCGAGCTCGACCACGAGCTGCTTTCGCCGGCGGAAACGGTGCCGATCTCCGCCACCGCGCTGCAGCTGCAGCTGCAGCAGGCACTGGATGATTTCTTCGATGGCCGTGTCATCAGCGTGGTGCTCGATCCGGACCTGATCGCCAAGGCAGCGGCCGGCGCCACCCGCATCCGCTTGCGTACCAGCGCGATCTTCACCGACTACGACCGCGACCAGCTGCTGCAGCACGAGGCCTTCGTGCATTCGCTGACCGCGCTGAACGGCCAGCTGCAGCCCGCGCTCAAGAGCATGGAACTGCCGTCGCCACGCACCACGGCGACCCAGGAAGGGCTGGCCACGTTCGCCGAGCAGATCACCGGCAGCACCGACATCGAGCGGATGAAGCGCGTGTCGCTGCGCATCGAGGCGGTGGCGATGGCGCTCGAGGGCGCCGACTTCATCGAGGTCTTCCGTTACTTCCATGAGGTGGGTGGCCAGAACGAGCCGGAGAGCTTCTCCTCCGCGCAGCGCGTGTTCCGCGGCGTGCCGACCACGGGCGGCGCGGCCTTCACCAAGGACACCGTCTACCTGCGCGGACTGGTGGGGGTGCACACCTTCTTCCGCTGGTCGCTGCGCCAGGACCGGCTGCGGCTGTCGCGCTTCCTGTTCGCCGGAAAGATGACTGTCGAGGACGTGCAGCGCTTCGCGCCGCTGGTCGATGCCGGGGTGCTGGCGCCGCCGCGCTGGCTGCCGAAGTGGGCCGCGCGCGCCAACGGGCTGGCCGGGATGCTGGCTTTCTCCCTGTTCGCCAACCGGATCCGCCTCGACCAGATCTCCGACCAGCTGGTGCTGCGCGACGTCTGAGCACGTCGACGGCCGCAGTCGGGCACACTGCCGCGAACCGCCCGCATTCGCCCACTCATGTCGAACGATCCTGTTACCTCGCCGCACCGTCGCCGCCTGCTGGCCGCATCGATGGGCGCAGCCGCCGCATCCATCCTGCCGTTGCGGGCGGCGCCTCCCCTCGTCGCGGGTCAGCACGTGGCCGCGCCAAACGCATGGCTTGAGGTGGATCCGGCGGTTTTCGACCACAACCTCGCGCTCATCCGTTCGAGGCTTGCGGGCAACCCGGACATCTGCGCGGTGATGAAGGCCGATGCCTACGGCGTAGGCATCGAACACGTGATGCCGAACGTGATCCGCGCCGGCATCCCGTATGTCGGCATCGCCTCCAACGAGGAGGCGCGGATGGCGCGTGCCTGTGGTTTCAGGGGACGGTTGATGCGAGTGCGTGCCGGTACGCCCGACGAGGTTGCCGAGGCACTGCCTCACGATGTGGAGGAGCTGGTCGGTGATATCGATGCGGCACGCAGGGCGGCGCGTCTGGCGCCGCATGGGGCTCCGCTGCGCGTGCACCTCGCGCTCAATGCCGGCGGCATGTCGCGCAACGGCCTGGAGATGGGCAATGCGGGTGGCCGCCGCGAAGCGCGGGAGATCGTCGCCCTGGAGGGCCTGCGCATCGTCGGCCTGATGACCCACTTCCCGCTGGAGGAGCGTCCTGACACCCTGAGGATGCTCGAGGCGTTCCACGCGCAGGCCGCCTGGCTGTTCGCGCATACGCGGCTGCGACGCCGGGACGTGCTGCTGCATGCTGCAAATTCGTATGCCGTGCAGCACGTGCCCGAATCCCATCTCGACATGGTGCGGCCGGGTGGCGCGCTGTATGGCTACGGGGGCACCGACAAGCCGCCGTTCGCGCATGTCATCGCGTTCAAGACCCGGGTGGCGTCGGTGAACGACTATCCCGCCGGTTCCACCGTCAGTTACGACCGCACCCATGCCCTGCGGCGTGATTCCCTGCTGGCCAACCTGCCGGTGGGTTACGCCGATGGCTATCGCCGCGCGTTCTCGAACAAGGCCCACGTGCTTGTCCACGGCCGGCGCGCGCCGGTGGTGGGGCGGGTCAGCATGAACTCGACGATGGTGGACGTCACCGACATCCCCGGCGTGCGCCCGGGCGACGAAGTGGTGCTGTTCGGCCGCCAGGGCGAGGAGGCGATCACCCAGAAGGAAGTGGAGGACATCACTGGCGTCATCCTCGCCGACCAGTACACGGTGTGGGGCGCGCTGAACCCGAAGATCCCGAAGCGCTGAGACTCAGTGCGGCCAGAAGTTGATGAATCCGGTGATGATCAGCGCATTGGTGAAGTCGATGAAGAACGCACCCACCAGCGGCGCCACCATGTAGGCACGTGGCGCCGGGCCGAAGCGCATCACCAGCTTGCGCATCACCGCCATCGCGTTGGCGGTGGTACCGAGCATGAAGCCGATGAAGCCGCCGCCCATCACCGCGGCGTCGTAGTCGCGGCCCATCAGCCGGTACACCGGCCCGGCCACCAGCACCACCAGCAACAGCTGAACCGCGAGGATCACCAGCAGCGGCAGCGCGAGCCCGGCAAGCTCCCACAGCTTCAGGTTCATCAACGCCACCGCCAGGAACAACGCCAGGCAGATGTTGCCGATGCTGTCGGTGGTCTGCATCGACAGTCCGAACCAGCCGGTGCGGTCGTCGATGTTGCGCACGATCGCGCCGACCATCATCGCCCCGATGTAGGCGGGCAGGGTGATCCCGCGTGCCTTCAGCCAGCCGTCGATGACCGCGCCGATCCATAGCGCGACCAGCATCAGCACGATGCTCTTCAGCGCCACGTGTTCGCGCTCGTGCTCGTCGAGCGGGATGATCGCCACATCCTGCGCCGGTGCGTCATCGGCGGTCGCCTTCGGCGTGGCGCCGGGCACCGGCACCTTGGCGCGCTCGATCAGCCGGGTCACCACCGGCCCGCCGATCAGCCCGCCCATCACGATGCCGGCCATCGCCGCGGCCACCGCGATCGAGTCGGCGCCGCGCACGCCGGCCTGCTCGAACAGCGGGGCGAAGGCGAGCCCGGTCGCCGGCCCGCCGGTCAGGGTGGCCGACCCCGCCAGCACGCCGAACAGCGGATTGAGTCCGAACGCGGAGGCGATGCCGATGCCGGCCAGGTTCTGCACCACCGCGAACACGCTGCACAACAACAGGAACAGCGCGACCTGCGGGCCGCTCACCTTCAACAGCGCCAGGCTCGCGTTGAAACCCACGCTGGTGAAGAACGCGATCATCAACGCCGACTGAAGCGATGTGTCGAGCTGGAACAGCGTCGCGCCCTGTGACTGCGCCGCCCACGCAACCAGCGCGATGAGCAGGCCGCCCACCACCGGTTCGGGAATGCTGTAACGCTGCAGCGGCGGGATCTTCCGGCACAGCCAGTAGCCGAGCATCAGCACCACGCCGCCGAAGGCGAGCGTCTGCACGGGATCGAGCTTGATCAAGCGGGTCCCTCCCCTTTCAGCCGAGCGTGGCGAGGCGGTCGACGATGCGACCGACGCCCATGCGCACCGGGTCCTGGCAAGGCAGGCCGAAGCGCTGCTCGAATTCGGCGCAGGCGGCCGACGCCGCTGCATCGTCCAGTTTCGAGGTATTCAGCGCGATGCCGACCGCCTGCACCCCCGGGTTGGTCAGGCGCGCTGCCTCGAGATTGCGTTCGAGGCATTCGGCCGGATCGGGCAGCGGGTAATGCGGCAGCCCGCGCATGTGTGCGCGGCCAGGCTCGTGGCAGAGCACCAGCGCATCGGGTTGGGCGCCATGCAGCAGGCCGAGGGAGACGCCGGCGAAGGACGCATGGAACAGCGAACCCTGGCCTTCGATCAGGTCCCAGCCACCGTCGTGGCGATCGGGCGAGATCATCTCCACTGCGCCGGAAATGAAGTCGGCGATCACCGCGTCCAGCGGCACGCCGCCGCCGGCGATGAAGATGCCGGTCTGGCCGGTGGCGCGGAAATCGGCGGCCATCCCCCGCGCACGCATCTCGCGTTCGAGTGCGAGCGTGGTGTACATCTTGCCGATCGAGCAATCGGTGCCGACCGCGAGCAGGCGCCTGCCCGCGCGCTTCACGCCCTTGCCGATCGGGACCGGTGGCGGCTGCCGCGCATCGAAGAGATGGCGTCGATGGCGCGCTGCCGCCGCAGCGATCTCGGGGTGTGCGGTGAGCCGCTCGTGCAGGCCGCTGGCGACGTTCATGCCGGTCTCTAGCGCGGCGACCACGTGCGCCACGGTATTGGGCCCCATGACCCCGCCGGCATTGGCGACGCCGAGGATCATCGTGCGCGCGCCGGCCGCCACCGCCTCGGTGAAACCCATGTCGGGCAGTCCGATGTCGCTGCGGCACTCACTGTCACGGAACTGGCCGATGCACCACTCCGGCCGCCAGTACGCCAGGCCCAGCGCGGTCTTGGCGGCAAGGTCATCGGGGGCGTTGCCGATGTAGAGCAGGAATGGCGGCGGCCAGAGCGGGTCGGTCATGTCGGTTCGGGGAATGAGCGAAGCGCCACGGTGCCCGTTCACGACGCGCGGCGCAAGGCGGCCGCGGGGGACGGGTAGAATCACCGACGACCGATGGATGGAAGTGCCGATGGCCGACCAGGACGATTTCAAGCAAGCCGCGCTCGATTACCACCGGCAGTTCCCGCCGGGCAAGATCAAGGTCAGCGCGACCAAGCCGATGGTGACCCAGCGAGACCTGTCGCTGGCCTATTCGCCGGGCGTGGCCCACGCTTGCGAGGCGATCGTTGCCGACCCGGGCGTGGCCAGCGAGATGACCGCACGCGGCAACCTGGTGGCGGTGATCACCAACGGCACCGCGGTGCTCGGTCTGGGTGACATCGGCCCGCTCGCCGGCAAGCCGGTGATGGAAGGCAAGGGCGTGCTGTTCAAGAAGTTCGCCGACATCGATGTCTTCGACATCGAGATCGACGAGCGCGACCCCGACAAGCTGGTCGAGATCATCGCCAGCCTGGAGCCCACGTTCGGCGGCATCAATCTTGAGGACATCAAGGCGCCGGAGTGTTTCATCGTTGCGCGCAAGCTGCGCGAGCGCATGAACATCCCGGTCTTCCACGACGACCAGCACGGCACCGCCATCATCGTGGGCGCCGCTGTGCTGAACGCGCTGGAAGTGGCCGGCAAGAAGATCGAGGAGGTCAGGCTCGCGACCACCGGTGCGGGTGCGGCCGGCATCGCCTGCCTGGACATGCTTGTGGCACTTGGGATGCGGCCGGACAACATCGTCGCCTTCGACCGTGGCGGCGTGATCCACAGCGGGCGCGAGGACCTCGATCCGGACAAGCGCCGCTACGCGCGCGACACCGACAAGCGCACGCTCGATGAGATCGTCGCCGGCGCCGACGTGTTCCTCGGCCTGTCGGCGGGCGGCATCCTGAAACCCGAGATGGTCGCGACGATGGCCGAGCGACCGATCATCCTCGCGCTCGCCAATCCCTATCCGGAGATCCTGCCGGAGGATGCGAAGGCGGCGCGCCCGGACGCGATCATCGCCACCGGCCGGAGTGATTACCCCAACCAGGTCAACAACGCGCTCTGCTTCCCCTACATCTTCCGTGGCGCGCTGGATGTCGGCGCGACCGAGATCAACGAGGCGATGAAGCTCGCCTGCGTGCGAGCGATTGCCCAGCTGGCGCGGATGGAGGCCAGCGACCTCGGCAGCGCGTATGGCAACGAGATGCCGCGTTTCGGCGCCGATTACCTGATCCCGCGGCCGTTCGACCCGCGGCTGATCCAGGTGATCGCGCCGGCGGTGGCCCGTGCGGCGATGGAGTCCGGCGTGGCCGCGCGGCCGATCGCCGACATGGATGCCTACGAGGAGAAGCTCGGCCAGTTCATCCACAAGACCGGCCTGATGATGAAGCCGGTGTACGAGCGCGCGCGCGCCGACC
>JAEXBT010000046.1 GCA_023393895.1 Pseudomonadota bacterium | reverse complement strand
CCTTGTCGGAGTTCACCATCGCCAAGCCCGGGTTGGCGGCGTAGATCTCGGCGATGGTCGCCTCGACCGCCGCGCGCTCGTCGGCCGTCAACTCGCCGAGCTTGGCGTAGAGGTCGCCGATGCCGTTGTCCGGCTCGAAACCGATCTTCTCGAGCAACGCGCCGTGCTTGTCGTAGAGCGCCTTGTAATAGCGCTGCACCGCGATGCCGAACATGATCGGATCGCTGACCTTCATCATCGTCGCCTTCAGGTGCAGCGAGAACAGCACGCCCTGCGACTTCGCGTCGGCGATCTGCGCATCGACGAAGTCCGCAAGCCGGTCCGCGCGCATCACCGCGCAGTCCAGCACCTCGCCCGGCAGCACCTTGGTCTTCGGCTTCAGCACGATGTCCGAGCCGTCCTTGCCCAGCAGTTCGATCTGCACCTTGCCGTCATGGTCGAAGGTGACTGACTGCTCGCTGGCGTAGAAATCGCCATCGTCCATGTGGGCGACATGCGACTTCGAGGATGCATCCCACTTGCCCATGCGGTGCGGATGCTTCTTCGCGTAGTTCTTGACCGAGGCCGGCGCACGGCGATCGGAGTTGCCCTCGCGCAGGACCGGATTCACCGCGCTGCCCTTGACCCGGTCATAGCGGGCCTTGGCCTCGAGCTCGGCATCGCTGCCCGGCTCCTCCGGATAGTCGGGGATGTCGAAGCCCTGCGCCTGCAATTCGGCGATCGCCGCCTTGAGCTGCGGCTCGGAGGCGCTGATGTTGGGCAGCTTGATGATGTTGGCTTCGGGCGTCTTCGCCAGTTCGCCGAGTTCGGCCAGGTCATCTCTGACCTTCGCATCGCCAAGGCGCTCCGGGAACTGCGCGAGGATGCGCGCAGCCAGCGAAATATCGCGGGTCTCGACGGTGACGCCCGCGCTTCTCGCAAACGCCTGCACGATCGGCAGGAACGAATGCGTGGCAAGCAACGGCGCTTCGTCGGTCAGCGTGTAGAGGATCTTCGGCGTGTCGGTCATGGCGGGCTCGCGGTGGGGCGACGCACGGCCCGAGGCGGGCGAGGGTCGCGTGAGGGAATCGGTCATTGTCGCCGCTGCGGCCCCGGTGGGCAAAGATGCGCGGCCGTACTGGGATGGTCTAGGGAGGCAAAAAAAGGGCGCGACTCGCGTCGCGCCCTGCTCGCCCTCAGGCCAAGGGATCCGGGACTTACCTGATCTCGAATTCGCGGGTCTGCACGTTCGCGCCATCGACGTCGACGGCAACGGTGTACTTGCCCACCGGCCAGGCGTTGGGGTTGTTGATCTTGAACGCGTACATGGTGTCGCCGCCGGCCATGTCGCGGGACTCGGTGTGGACGACCTGACCGTCCTGGTAGGTCCACTTGGCGTTGAGCTTGTTGCCGGACGGCATCCCGCTGGTGTTGACCGACACGTAGATGTCGCTATCGGCGGGCGCGAACACCGAGCTCGCTGTCGTGACGCGGTTGTCGGCACCCACGGCCTTGCCGAGGTCCAGCGAATTGATGGTGACGCCAGCCGGTGCCGGGGTCGGTGCGGGCGCCGGTGCCGGGGTGGTGTCGGCCGCGGGCGGGGTGGCGACCGGGGTCTCGTTCTTCTTGCAGCCGGTCATGCCGACGGCGGCAACCAGCGCTGAAGCCAGTGCGATCGAGAGATGCTTGCGATTCATGGAAACTCCTGCTTGTGTGTGCGGATCAGGGAAGTTTGAAGGTTTGCCCGGGGAAGATCTTGTCCGGGTCATCGATCTGGTCGCGGTTGGCTTCGTAGATGCGCTTCCACTCGCCCGCATCGCCATAGACCTGCTTGGTGATGGCAGAGAGCGAGTCGCCCGACTGGACGGTGTAGCTGCGGCTGCCGCCACCGGCACCGACCACGGCACTGCTGCCGCCGGTGACGCGGGAAAAATCGGCCTTGTCGCCGCTGGCGCTGCTGCCGCCGGTCACGCCGGAGAACGCGCCATCCTTCCCGCCGGACATGCCGGCCAGGGAGAGCTTGTCGGGATCGTTGTTCTGGTTGGCCATGGCAGCCTCCTCGCTGTAATGGACGTCCGCAGGCTCGCACGCCCCGTGTTAAGAAAACATCGCGCCCCGGTGAACGCTCACTGGCGCGGGTCGCGCACCGGCGTCGGCGCCGGTCGGCCCGGCGTGGCCCGCCACGGGTTGATGTCGAGGCCGCCGCGACGGGTGTATCGCGCTTCCACCGACAGCCACGCCGGCCGGCATCGCGCCTGCAGGTCCACGAAGATGCGTTCGACGCACTGCTCGTGGAATTCGCGATGCTCGCGGAAACCGATCAGGTAGCGCAGCAGCCCCGCCGGATCGATGCGCGGCCCCTGGTAGTCGATGACCAGTGTGGCCCAGTCCGGCTGGCCGGTGACCGGACAGTTCGATTTCAGCAGGCCGGAAGCCAGCGTTTCCTCGCGCAGCTCGCCGGTATCGGCGCGCAGGTGCGTGGGGTTGGGCTCGGCGTAGGCATCCTCCGCCACCTCGATATCGAGTCCGTCGATCATCGCGGCGTCCGGCACCGAGGCCACTGGAGGCAGGCCGAACACCATGGTCACCGGCGCGCCCGCCACTTTCGACAGGTCGGTCTCGATGCGCGCCTGCAACGCCGCCGCATCGGCCATGCACTCGCCGTTGAGGGAGTTGAGGTAGAGCTTCAGCGACTTCGATTCGATCAGGTTGGGCGAATCAGCGGGCACGTGGAGGGTGGCGGTCGCCGCCTGCGGCTTGCCGCGCGCATCCAGCCAGCCCAGTTCATAGGCGTGCCAGCGGTCATGGCCGATGAACGGCGGTGTTTCCGCGATGCCCAGCGCCGCGCGCCCGCGTGCCCGCGGGATGGCGAACAGCAGGCCGGGGGCGTAGCGATCGGGATAGGCGGTCTCGCGACCGAGCAGGCTGTCGTCAGGTCCGGGCACGATGTTCATGCCCTCATTATCCGCTTCCGGCTGCACCCGCGCCCGCATAATTAGTGCCGGAGGTGCGCATGCACGGTGGTGGTCTCGAACTCGCGCTGGTGTTCCTGTTGGCCGCGGTGGTCGCCGTGCCCGTGTTCAAGCGCTTCGGGCTGGGGGCGGTGTTGGGTTATCTGGTCGCCGGGGTGTTGCTGGGCCCGTATGCGCTGAAAGTGGTGCCCAACCCGGAGCCGGTGCTGACCGCCAGCGAGATCGGCGTGGTCATGATGCTGTTCGTGATCGGCCTGGAGCTGTCGCTGCCGCGGCTGAAGCTGATGCGCAAGCCGGTGTTCGGCATCGGTGGCCTGCAGGTGCTGCTGAGCACCGCGGTGCTGGCCGTGCTGGCCACGCTGCTGGAGGACGTCACCTGGCGCGGTGGCCTGGTGGTGGGCGCGGCGCTAGCACTGTCCTCGACCGCGGTGGGGTTGCAGTTGCTGTCCGAACGCCAGGAACTGCAAAGCCCGCATGGCCGTCTCGCCTTCGCGATCCTGCTATTCCAGGATCTGGCGGCGATCCCGCTGCTGGCGGCGATCCCGCTGATCGGCGGCATCGTCGCGGCCGATGGCGAGGCTCAGGGCTGGGCGATCGCCAAGGCGATCGGCGCCATCGCCCTGCTGGTCGTTGGTGGCCGCGTGCTGCTGCGCCAGCTGTTCCAACGGATCGCGCGGCTGGACATGCCCGAGGTCTTCACCGCGACCGCCCTGCTGGTAGTGCTGGGCAGCGCCTGGTTGCTGCAGAAGGTCGGGTTGAGCGCGGGGCTGGGCGCGTTCCTGGCCGGCGTGATCCTCGCCGAATCGGAGTTCCGGCACGAGCTGGAATCGCAGATCCAGCCGTTCGAGGGCCTGCTGCTGGGCCTGTTCTTCATGGCGGTGGGCATGACCATCGACCTCGGCGTGGTCGCCGCGCAACCCGAAGCGATCATCATCGGCGTGCTGACCCTGATGAGCCTCAAGTTCGCCGTGCTGTTCGCGCTGGGTCGCGGGCTCGGCGGACTGGATACGCGCGGCGCGCTGCTGCTGGGCGGGGTGTTGGCACTGGGCGGCGAGTTCGCCTTCGTGGTCTTCAGCGAAGCCGACCGCGCCGGCCTGATCGAGGGCGCGCGCCACGACCTGCTGACGGCCATGGTCGGCGTGTCGATGGCGTTGACCCCGCCGCTGGTGCTGGTGATCAGCCGGCTGATGGGCCTGCGCAAGCCACCCACGCCCGAGCGCGCCTTCGACGAGATCCCGGACAGCCACCCGCAGGTCCTGATTGCCGGGTTCGGGCGCTTCGGCCAGATCGTCGCGCGGCTGATGCTGGCCCAGCGGATCCGGTTCGTCGCCATCGATTCCGATGTCGAGCAGGTCGATTTCTTCCGCAAGTTCGGCAGCCCGATCTACTACGGCGACCCGGCCAAGCCGGACCTGCTGCGCGCCGCCGGCGCCGACCGGATCAAGGTGTTCGTGGTCGCCGTGCCCGATCCGAAGAACAGCCTGCGCATCGTCCGCCTGCTGCGTCGCCGTTATCCCAACGCCAAGGTGCTGGCGCGCGCCCACGACCGCGTGCATGCGTGGCAGCTGATGGACTTCGGGGTCCGGCCGATGCGTGAAACCTTCGCCACCGCGCTGGAAACCGGCCGCGAGGTGCTGCTGGAGCTCGGCGTCGAGCCGGAGGCCGCGGACGATTACGCGCGCCGTTTCCGCGAACACGACGAGCGCATCCTCGAGGCCCAGCACTTGATCTACGACGACGAGGACGCGCTCCGGCAATCGACGATCGACGCGCGCCGCGAACTGGGCGAGCTGTTCGAGGCCGATCTTGACGAAGGGGCGCTGGCTGAAGCCGTGCGCCAGGCGCGGGCGGCACCGCCCGCCGGCGACTGAGGCGATCAGGGCAGCAGTTCGAACACCACCTGCACGCGCTCGCTGAATTCGATCTTCGGTTGCAGGTAACGCGCCGGCAGCCGCGACCCGCTGACTTCGATCCGGTCCAGGCCACCGCCATAGGCCGGCATCAACCCGGAGTTGACGCTGTTGATGCTGTAGATGCGCCCGAGTCGCGCCCCGTAGGCTTCTGCGAGTTGCTCGGCGCGCATGCGGCTGGCCGCGGCCGCGCGTCGGCGGGCCTCGATCCGGAGTGTGTCGGCGCGACTGGATTCGAAGCGGATATCGTCGATCGACTGCATGCCTGCGGCAAGCCCCTCGTCGATGATCCGGTTGAAGCCGGCGACATCCGACACCCGCGCGCTAACCTCGCGGACCGCGCGATGCCCACGTGACACCGGCCGGCCATCGTCATCGCGTTCGACCTGCTCATCCAGCCGCAGCGAGGATGCGGTGACATCGGCCACCGGCACCTTGTGCCGTTCGAGCACCTCGAGATACCGGCTGACCGCATCGTCCACCCTGCGCTTGGCCTGCGCGGGGTCGGCGTCGGTGGCAGCCACCGACAGCTTCAGCACGACCCGGTCAGGCGCGATGCTGACCTCGCCCTCTCCGGGCACCACGACGTGAGGCCCATCCGGCAGGGGTGTGCCGGCGAAGGCCAGCGGCATCGTGAGCGCCATCGCCAGGGCCAGGAATGTCCGGATCGGTTGCATCGCGTGCCTCCCTTCGTCGATACGCCGATGGTAGATCAGGCCAGGTGCTCGCGCGCCAGGTATTCGGCGCTCTGCATCTCGATCAGGCGCGAGGCGGTGCGCTCGAAGGCGTGGGCCAGGCGCTCCCCGCTATAGAGGTCGACCGGGGCAGCAGCTGCCGTACAGACCAGGTTGACGTGGCGATCGTAGAACTCGTCGACCGCGGTCACGAAGCGGCGCGCCGGGTCGTCGTTGCCGCCATCAAAGCGCGGAATGCCACCGAGCAGGACGGTGTGGAACTCGCTGGCGATCTCGATGTAGTCGGCAGCCGCGCGCGGGCCCTCGCAGAGCGCGTCGAAATCGAACCAGACGAAGCCGTTGCAACAGGCACGGGTGCGGATCGGGCGGCCATCGATCGACAGCGCGCCGGCCTTCGGGCTGGCATGGGTGAGCGTCTTCCATCGTTCGGTGAGCCATGCATCCGCGTCATCATCCGCGGGCGCGCGGTACACCGGCGAGCGGGTCAGCTCGCGTAGCCGGTAGTCGGTCGCGCTTTCGATCTCCATCACCACGCAATGCGCTTCAATCAAGGCGATCGCCGGCAGGAAGCGCGCGCGCTGCAGGCCATCCTTGTACAGCTGCGCCGGCACGGTATTGGACGTGGTAACCAGCACCACGCCTTCGGCGAACAGGCGTTCGAGCAGGCGGCCGAGCAGCATCGCATCGCCGATGTCGCTGACGAAGAACTCGTCCAGCACCAGCACGCGCATGTCGCGCCGCCACTCTCGCGCAATGATCGCCAGCGGGTCGCGCTCGCCCACATGATCCTTCAGCCGCGCGTGGATCTCGCGCATGAAGCGGTGGAAGTGGGTGCGTCGCTTCTGCGGAAACGCCAGGCTGTCGTAGAACAGATCCACCAGGAAGGTCTTGCCGCGCCCGACCCCACCCCACAGGTAAAGACCGGGCACCGCCGGCGCGTTGCGGTGGCCGAACAACCGCCCAAGCCAGCCGTCCCCCGGGGGCGCGTTGGACAGCGCGGCATGCAGACGATCGAGCTCCACCAGCACCGCGCGCTGGGCGGCATCGTCCTGCCACTCGCCACGCGCAACACCCGCGGCGTAGGCCTGTGACGGGGCGGGCGTGCTCATTCGCCGGCGGGAGACGGCAGCCAGTGGCGCACGGTGTGCTTGATCACCCCGCGCAGGTCGACCAGCTTGCCGTGGAAGAAATGGCTGGTGCCCGGCATCTTCACCAGCGTCAGCTGCGGCGCATCGAGCTTCTCCAGCCATGCGTATACGGCATGGGCATCGACCACTTCGTCGTCTTCGCCCTGCACCACCAGCCAGGGCATGCGCGGGGCGGCGGCGGGAAACTCCCAGCGACCGGCCGGCGGCGCCAGCGATATCTGCGCGGCGGGCTCCAGCGTCTCGCTGGCGCGGATCGAGACATACGCGCCGAAGCTGAAACCCACAAGCCACACCAGCGCGGTGGGACGCTCTCTGCGGACCCAGGCCACCACCGCACGCAGGTCCTCGCGCTCGCCTTCGCCTTCATCGAACTCGCCGGCGGATTTCCCGGTCCCGCGGAAGTTGAACCGCACGGTGGGGACGCCGAGTTCGCGCAACGCGCGGGCAGCCATGGTGACGACCTTGTTGTTCATCGTGCCGCCTTCGGTCGGCAGCGGATGACAGACGACGGCGACCACGGGCTGGGTCGCGATGTCGGCTTCGGGAAAATCGACCATCGCTTCCAGCGCGCCGGCGGGTCCGGCAAGCACGAGGGCGGCGTCGGTGGTGGGGAATTCGGGTTGTTCCATGGCGCCAGTCTAGCGGGGCGACCCTGGGGCCCCGTTCACTGGCTGCGCAAACGCAGGTCGATCACCAGCGGATCGTGGTCGGAACTGCGCCACGGCGTGGGCGCGGCGCCCGGCGGGTCGGCGATGTCGGGTTCGTCGGCGTTGATGTGCCACACCTGCGCCGCCTGCAGCCTGGGAGCCAGTGCCGGCGAGAGCAGCGCGTGGTCGAGGCGGCCCGCCTGGCCTTCGTAGACGTAGGAGTAGACCGGCGTGGTGCCGTTCCGTACGAAGGCGTCCTGCCAGCCCGCTTCGCGCAGCCAGCGGAGCGGGTCTTCCATCGCATAGGCGTTGAGATCACCCAGCAGCAGGACGGCGCCCAGCCCGCCTGGTGCGTTTCGCAGCCATCCGTCGAGCCGTTGCGCGGCATCCAGACGCATCGCGTTCCAGCAACTTTGTCCGTCGCGCCGGTCGGCATCGGCGCCCTTGGCCTCGCGGCAGCCCTTGGACTTGAAATGGTTGGCGACCAGCGTGAACGGCGAGCCTGTGCCGGCACGGAACGTCTGCGCCAGTGGCGGCCGGCTGTGGCTGGCGAACGGGCCGGCATCGAGCGCGCGGGGCCCTCCCACGGCCTCAAGACGCGAGGCACGATAGATCAGGCCCACGCGGATCGCATCGGTGTTGGCGGTCCGCGGCATCGGCACGGCGTGCCAGTCACCGCCGTGCGCGGCGTTGAGCGCATCGACCAGCTGCGCTTCCGAGGCCAGCGGGCCGGCGGCATCGTTCTCCAGTTCCATCAGCGCCACCGCATCGGCATCGAGTGCCGACAGCGCGGTGACCAGCTTGGCGCGCTGGCGAAGATAGTCGGCATGCGTGCGAGCGCCGCGCGCGGTCGGGAACCCGCCACCGCGGCCATCCCCGTTGAACAGGTTCTGCAGGTTGATGGCGACGATGCGCACCTCGCCGGCCCGCGCGGGAGCCGCCGGGCGCTGCACCGGGCGCGGCTGCAGCGGTGCGGTCATCTGCAGCCGGTAGCGACCGTGGCGCTCGTCGACGATGCCCTCGACTTGTTCGAGCACGCTGCCGGCGCGCGGGATGTCGAGGCTCATCGGCGTGCCGGCGCGTTCACGGCCATCGCCATCATCGAGCAGAAGCATCCGCGCGCGGTTGCGTCGACCCAGCTCGTTGGCGTCGGCACCGGGCAGTGCCACTTCCGTGGGCGTCCAGAGGCGTTCCCCCAGCGCGACCTGCCATTCGCCAAAACGCGCCGCGTTGTGGTGACCGACCACGATCACGGGCTGCGCTACCCTGACCCGCATCGCCTCCAGCGATTCCCACGCCGCGGCATCGGCGGGCAGCGCCTGCAGCAGCACCGGCGACGGCTGCGCGACCGGGCGCAGCGCCCGGACCTCCGCCGCGTCGATCACGGTCACACGGGCATCGCGGCCACCATCGCGCTCCTCCACCCGGCCGCGTACCCGCAGGTGCGCGCCTTCCCCGAAACCGGCCGGCACGCCGGCGACGAACACTGCATCGGAAGTCGCCGGATCGCCATCGGGCGTCCCCTGCAGCGCCAGCAGACCGAGTCCCCCGCGGAAGTCGGCGGTAACGATGCCCTCGACCGTGACATCGCGGCCCTGCCAGGGACTACGGTTGCCACTGCCCTGCACCGCGCCCACCGCAAGCGTCGGTGACGGCGTGGGGAGGCTGACGCAGGCGGCAAGCGCGGTCGCAAGCAGGAACGGGAGCAGGCGGATCGGGCGCATGGCGGGTCCGGTTGGAAAGGGACAAGTGTTCCACAAGCCATCAACGGTAAGCCCGGGTCCGGAAACAACGACGCCGCCCTGCGGCGGCGTCTGAGGCGGACGATGGCGCGGGATTACTGGCTCTGCTCGGCCATCCACTCCACCGAAGCGCGCACCTGCTCATCGGTGAGCGCGGGGTTGCCACCGCGGGCCGGCATGACGCCGGTGGCGCCGGTGAAGCCATCGATCGCGTGCTTGACCATCAGGTCCATGCCGTTGGCGGCCAGCCGGGCACCGATGCCGGCGGCATCGAGCTTCGGCGCACCACCGGTACCGGCGGTGTGGCAGCCCGTGCACAGCTTGCCGTAGATCACCTCGCCATCCAGGGTGCCGTCATAGGCGGCGTTCGCGGTCGCGGCAGCGGCCATCGCGGCTGTGGCAGCCATCTGCTGCACCACGCCTTCCTGGCCGGCATACACCGCGCCGACCGGCGCGATGCGCGAGAGCGTCTGCGCCTGCGCCTGCGGGGTGATTTCGTGCGGCAGCAGCTTGTTCAGGTGCCGCGCGAACAGGATCAGGACGAGGGTCAACAGCACCAGGAAGCCGATGACCAGGGAGAACTTCTTGAGGAATAGCGAATCGTGCTTGTTCACGTGCATCCATCCCGCACGGCCCGAGTGGCCATGCCCAGCGGCACAGTATAAAGGCCGTCAGGAGCGCCCACCAGCATCCGCCCCGCGGTGACGCCGATCACCATTCCGCGCTAGCCTGCCCGGGCGCCGGTAGGGCGTCTTTCGGGAACAGCGTGATGCAGACGAGGAAGTGGGCGGCGGAGTTCATCGGGACTTTCTGGCTGGTGCTGGGCGGCTGCGGCAGCGCGGTGCTCGCAGCAATTTCGGCGGGGACGGCAATCCGCTCGGCATCGGCCTGGTCGGCGTGTCACTGGCATTCGGCCTGACCGTGCTGACCGGCGCGTATGCGCTGGGCCACATCTCGGGCGGGCACTTCAACCCGGCGGTCAGCCTGGGGTTGTGGGCAGGCGGGCGCTTCCCGGCACGGGAGCTGCCGGGTTACATCATCGCGCAGGTACTGGGGGCGGTCGCCGCAGCTGCGGTGCTGTATGCCATCGCCACCGGCAACGGCACGGCGATCGCGGCGACCGCCGGCAGGCGACCCGGCGACCGCCGGCAGTTTCGCCACCAATGGTTTCGACAGCCTCTCGCCCGGGGGCTATTCGATGACCGCCGCGCTGATGGCGGAGATCGTGCTGACCGCGATGTTCATCATGATCATCATGGGCGCGACCCATCCGAGGGCTCCTGCCGGCTTCGCGCCGATAGCGATCGGTCTGGCACTGACGCTGATCCACCTGATCAGCATTCCGGTCACCAATACCTCGGTGAACCCGGCCCGCTCCACGGGCGTCGCCCTCTTCGCCGGCAGCGGGGCGATCTCCCAGCTTTGGCTGTTCTGGGTGGCGCCATTCGTGGGCGCGCTCATCGGCGGCGCGATGTACAAGTGGCTGGGCGCCGACGACAGGCGCTGATCCGGCCTGAAAGCCGGCGCGACCATTGACGTCGCGCCGGCGCGTTCTTCATCGCCAGTGGCAGGTCACTCGCGCGTTCAATCGGAAGCTGTCCTGATCGGGTCCTCATGGCTGCGGGATGCGGTATTCTTCACACCCTCCTGCTGCCGTTGATTCAAGCGCCTGTAGCTCAGCCGGATAGAGTAGTGGCTTCCGAAGCCGCTGCTCATCCGCGACAATGGGCCTCGGGGGTAGCACAAGGCTAGTGCTCAGCGGCACGAGCATTGGCAGGAAAAAGTCCTTTAAAAACGCGCCTGTAGCTCAGCCGGATAGAGTAGTGGCTTCCGAAGCCATTGGTCGGGGGTTCGAATCCCTCCAGGCGCGCCAGCACCCCTGTGACGAAAATGGGGCAGTCCCGGGACAGCTCCGGAATGGCCTGCAGGGACTGGTGAGCACAAGCCTCCGTGACGCCCCGGGCCTCGCTTGCACCAACGCTGGCAGCGGCATACTAGACAGGCCCTCCATCCTGCGCCTTCATCGCGCGACCGATTCCGCCAGTTCTTGGCGGCGAGATTTCCCTTCTGGGTGAGCGAGCCGCGACTGACCGATTGTGGATCGACCAGCCATGTCGGCTTCCGGCCAAAACCGGACATAAGCGTCAGCGGCGAGTCGTACCAGTCGTTCTGGTCGCCCACTCACGGTCGAGGCGCAGTTCGTCGGTTGGTCTGAAACCCCCGTAGCTTGTGAGGAGACGCGCGCACGGGTGGGCCGCTTGCGCGCCACCGCCTCTCTCCATATCAAGGATGCTCACGCATCAAGTTGGCTTCATCGTCGTACGTGCGCGCTTCGAAGTCGTAACCCCGTGCGATGTCCGCCAGGCACTCCGCCGTCACCGGGAACGTGCCCATTAATGGCTGAGCGAAGGCTCGGTACTTTTCCGCCAGCGCTCGCTCCTGCAGCCCGCCGTCGAAGATGCCGCGGCTGTGAGCGCCCCGATTATTGCGTACGCCGCATACAAAGCCGTTGCGAATGGCATCGGACTCTGGGTCCTCGAGCAGCTCACGCACCGGCTGGCATGGCCAGGTGCCGTCGAGGTCGGAGGGACAGCTGGAGAGCCACGTGCCAATGGTGCTGTCCACCGCCGCCTTGCGGTGCAGTTCACCCGCCCGGGTGCGCACCTGCCTCACCCAGTGAAAGAATCGGGTCGGGTCGACCGATCCATCGTCGGCCGCTCCAGGGACAGCACGCCCCTCGTGCATGACCTGCCACGCCGTAG
>JAEXBT010000008.1 GCA_023393895.1 Pseudomonadota bacterium | reverse complement strand
CGTCGGCTCATCTATCTGCGCAAGGTCCGAAGATCCCCTGCTTTCACCCGTAGGTCGTATGCGGTATTAGTCCCGGTTTCCCGAGGTTATCCCCCACAAATAGGCAGATTCCGACGCATTCCTCACCCGTCCGCCACTCGCCACCCGGAGAGCAAGCTCTCCTGTGCTGCCGTTCGACTTGCATGTGTTAGGCCTGCCGCCAGCGTTCACTCTGAGCCAGGATCAAACTCTTCACTTAAACTTGCTCGGACTTGCGTCCAAATTGCTTGAGTGCAGATTTCATCCCAGACCCGAATCACTCGCTGCATATCGCTATGCTTGAATTGACTTGGTTCTGTTCGAACGTCTGCTTGATGGACAAACTTCCATCCGCCAGACGCCCGCACAAGTCACCTGCGTACACTTTCAAAGATCAGCGGTTGGGCCTCAGCGCCTTCCCCGTTTTGCCCCGCCGGACGTTTCGTCCGAGGGAGCCGCTCACTATACCGCAGATTTCGCCCCTGTCAACACCGTGTCAAGAAACTTTTTCTGCGGTTCACTTCTGCGTTTCCGCCGAGGTGAGCCAGACATGATAGCCGGTTTTTCGTGTCCGTCAACACCCTGACCCGAACTTCCGCTTCATGCCCCCCCCCGCGTCTGGCGAGCTGCCGTTGGCGAGGGCGCGCATTGTGCATGAATGCGGGGGCGATGGGAAGCCCTCCGAGCCGCCAGGCTTCGCGCGAGAGCTGTGCCGTGCAGAATGCGTTCATTCCACCGGAGACCATCGCCATGCGACAGCTGCACGCCCTCTTCCTGCTGACGATCCTGATGTCGCCGCTCAGCGGCTGTGCAAGCGGTGGCGACCAATGGGTGGAACTCGCCGGCAAGCGCTACACGGTGGAAGTGTCCGCCGATGACGAATCGCGTGCACGCGGCCTGATGTTCCGCGACAGCATGCCGGCCGATCGCGGCATGCTCTTCATCCATGACAGCGAGGAGCCGCAGGCGTACTGGATGAAGAACACGCGGATTCCGCTCGACATCCTCTACTTCGATAGCGCGCGGCGCCTGGTCACGCAGCAACGCGACGTGCCCGCTTGCACGCTGGGTGATCGCTGCCCGCCGTATCCCAGCAACGCGCCGGCCCGTTACGTGCTTGAGCTCAATGCCGGGCAGGCGGAGGCACTGGGGCTGGCCGACGGCACCGAGATGAAATTCGGGCCCGGCATCCCCACGCAATGATGCACAAGGCCCAACGAACAACGCCCCGCTTCAGCGGGGCGTCTTGTGCCTGCGTTGCGGTGCGAAAGCTCAGGCTTCCTGCATGTCGAAGTCGGCCTTGGTGACACCGCAATCGGGGCACGTCCAGGTCTCGGGCACGTCCTCCCAGCGCGTGCCGGGCGCAATGCCTTCTTCGGGCAATCCGGCGGCCTCGTCATAGGTGAAGCCGCAAACGACGCACATCCAGGTGCGAAACGGGACGGAAACTGAAGCGGTCTCGGGCATGACGCAAGGGTCGCGATGGAGGAAGATGGGTCATTGTCCCATCCCTCCCCGCGTCGCGCATGACTTCGATCAGCTTTCCCCGCCGCGGGCTCTACCTCATCACGCCCGACACGCCGGAGGGTGGCGTGTTGCCGGCGCGCGTGACGCCGCTGCTGCCCTGGGCCAGCTGCCTGCAATATCGCAACAAGTCCGCCCCGAACAAACAGCGCCGTGACGAGGCGCTTGCGCTGCGCGACGCCTGCCAAGGCGCGGGCGTGTGCTTCATCGTCAACGATGATCCACATCTCGCGCTGGAGGTGGATGCCGACGGCGTGCACATCGGCGAGACCGATGACGGGATCGAAAACGCACGAGCGCTGCTCGGCCCAACGCGCATCATCGGCGTGAGTTGTTACGACGATGCGCAACGCGCGCGCGACGCGGTGGCTGCCGGCGCGGACTACATCGCGTTCGGCGCGCTGTTTCCCTCGGGAACGAAGCCGAATGCGCGACGCGCGACGCCCGCGCTGTTTGCCGAGACGGCTGTGCTCGGTGCCCCGCGGGTGGCGATCGGTGGCATCACGCCGGACAATGCATGCAGCGCGGTGGCCGCTGGCGCCGACCTGCTCGCGGTGATCGGTGGCGTGTTCGACGCACCGGACCCCGCCGCCGCTGCCCGCACCATCGCCGCCGCCTTCGACTGACTCCCGGGAACATCATGGATCACACCCGCTCGCACGACCTCTTCACCCGCGCCCAGGCCGTGATGCCCGGGGGCGTCAACTCGCCGGTGCGCGCGTTCAAATCGGTGGGCGGCGAGCCGTTCTTCGTCGAGCGTGCAGAAGGCGCTTATCTCTTCGATGCCGACGGCAACCGCTACATCGACTACGTCGGCTCGTGGGGGCCGATGATCGTCGGCCACAACCATCCGAAGGTGCTGGAAGCGGTGATCGAAACCGCGAGGCGCGGCCTCTCTTTTGGCACGCCGAACCCGCTCGAGGTGACGATGGCCGAACGCATCTCGCAGCTGATCCCCAGCTGCGAGATGGTGCGCATGGTCAACTCCGGCACCGAAGCGACGCTGTCGGCGATTCGCCTCGCACGCGGCGCCACCGGGCGCGCACGCATCGTCAAGTTCGAGGGCTGCTACCACGGCCACGGAGATTCGTTCCTGGTCAAGGCGGGCAGCGGCGCGCTGACCTTCGGGGTGCCGACCTCGCCGGGCGTGCCCAAGGCGCTGGCCGACCTGACACTGACGCTGCCGTACAACGATTTCGATGCCGCCACGGCACTGTTCGACGAATGCGGCGGCGACATCGCCGGCCTGATCATCGAGCCGGTGGTCGGCAACGCCAACTGCCTGCCGCCGCGCGAAGGCTATCTGCAGCATCTGCGCGAACTGTGCACGCGACACGGCACGCTGTTGATCTTCGACGAGGTGATGACCGGCTTCCGCGTCGCGCTGGGCGGCGCCCAGGCGCGCTATGGGGTGACGCCGGACCTGTCGACCTTCGGCAAGGTGATCGGCGGCGGCATGCCGGTCGGCGCCTACGGGGGTCGCCGCGAGCTGATGCAGCAGATCGCCCCCGCCGGGCCGATCTACCAGGCAGGTACGCTGTCCGGGAATCCGGTGGCGATGGCCGCAGGCCTGGCGATGCTGGATCTCGTCGCCGAGCCGGGTTTCCACGAACGGCTGGAAGCCACCACCCACACGCTGTGCGATGGACTGGAAGCCGCCGCGCGCGATGCCGGCGTGCCCTTCACCACCCAGCGCGTCGGCGGGATGTTCGGCATGTTCTTCAGCGCCGAGCCGGTGGATACCTATGCGGCGGCAGTGGCCTGCGACACGGCCGCGTTCAACCGCTTCTTCCACGCGATGCTGGAGCGTGGCGTATTCCTTGCACCTTCCGCGTTCGAGGCCGGCTTCGTGTCGAGCGCCCATGACGATGCGGTGATCTCGGCGACCCTCGAAGCCGCGAGCGGCGCATTCGCGGCGATCTGAGCCTTCGATGGCACCTTCAGCCGACAGACGTGGCGAAACAGAACAAGAGAGCCTGTTCGAACGCCGGCTGATGCCGGCCACTGCGAACGGTCGCCGCTACCGCCTGTTCCGGATGATGTTCCACCACGACAGTCGCGAGGAGCGCAACTTCGACCTTGCGCTGATCGTGGCCATCTTCGCCAGCGTGATCGTGGTGATGCTGGACAGCGTGCCTTCCATCAAGGCGCGCTGGCACGGCCCACTGTATCTGGCCGAATGGTTCTTCACCCTGCTGTTCACCGCAGAGTACCTTTTGAGGCTGTGGGTGCTGCGCCGCCCGTTGCGCTATGTCACCAGCTTCTTCGGCGTCATCGACCTGCTGGCAATCCTGCCGACCTTCCTGTCATTGCTGTTCCCGGCCAGCGTCTCGCTGACCGTGGTGAGGATCCTGCGGCTGTTGCGGATCTTCCGGATTCTCAAGCTTGTCGAGTACTCGAGCGAAGCCGGCGTACTGGTGCAGGCGCTCCTGCGCAGCCGCCGCAAGATCTTCCTGTTCATCGTCACCATCCTCACCATCACGGTGGTGTTCGGTGCACTGATGTACGTGGTGGAAGGACCCGTGCATGGCTTCAGCAGCATCCCGACCGGCATGTACTGGGCGGTGGTGACGATGGCGACGGTCGGTTACGGCGACATCTCGCCGGGCACGCCGCTCGGGCGCTTCCTGACGTCCGCGCTGATCATCATCGGCTACAGCATCATCGCGGTGCCGACCGGCATCTACACCGCGGAACTCGCAAGGACCATGCGTGATCGCAGCCGGATGGCGCTGCGTTGCCAGGAATGCGGGCTGCCCGACCACGAGAACGATGCCTGGTACTGCCGCCAGTGCGGCCGGGCGTTGCCGCAGCGCGCCGACGATGACGAGGCGGCGTAGCCTCAGCCTCCCAGCCAGCCGGCGAGCGCGGTCCGCAGCCGGGACAGACCCTCGAACACCTCTGCATCGGTGATGTTGAGCGCAGGGACGAAACGCAGCACGTCGGGGCCTGCCTGCAGCAGCAACACGCCATGCGCCGCCGCCGCATCCAGTAGTTCTCCCGCGCGGCCGGCAAAGCCCGGCGCCAGCACCGCACCGAGCATCAGTCCGCGACCACGGACTTCTTCGAACAACCCGCTTTCCGCATCGATCGCCGCAAGCCCGTCGCGCAGCGCCTGCGCCTGGCGTTCGACATTCCCGCGGATCGCATCGGAATCGATGCGCGCCAGCGCCGCACGCGCCACCGCTGCGGCCAAAGGATTGCCACCGAAGGTGGTGCCATGGGCGCCGAACTGCATCGCTTCGGCGACGCGCGGACCGACCAGCATCGCGCCTATCGGGAAGCCGCCACCCAGCGCCTTGGCGAGCGTCACCACGTCCGGCACCACGCCATCGCTCCAGTGGGCGAACAGCGGAACTGTACGACCCATGCCGCACTGGATCTCGTCGAGCACCAGCAAGGCGTCGTGGCGATCGCAGAGCGCGCGAACGCCGGCCAGGTAGCCCGCGGTGGCCGGCATCACCCCACCTTCGCCCTGTACCGGCTCGAGCATCACCGCGCAGACATCTCCATCGGCCATCGCCGCTTCCAGCTGCGTGAGGTCGTTGAAGTCGACGTAACGAAAACCACCGGGCAGCGGCTCGTAGCCTTCCTGGTACTTCGGCTGCGCAGTGGCGGTGACGGTGGCGAGCGTGCGCCCGTGGAAGCTGCCGCGTGCGGTGACGATGACGCGGCGCCCGGGCGGGCGTCCGGCATCCGCGGCGTGCTTGCGTACCAGCTTGATCGCCGCCTCGTTGGCCTCGGCACCGGAATTGCAGAAGAACACGCGGCGGGCGAAGCGCGAAGCGGCGATCAGCTCCTCGGCAAGCCGGAGCGGCGGCTCGCTATGGAAGACATTGCTGGTGTGCCAAAGCCTGCGCGCCTGCGTGGTCAGCGCGTCGATCAGGCCGGGGTCGGCATGGCCGAGCGCGCAGACCGCGATGCCGCCGGCGAAATCGATGTAGTCATTGCCGGCGATGTCCCACAGCCGCGAGCCTTCACCGCGATCAAGAACCATCGCGCGCTGGCGGTAGATCGGCAGGTAACGGTCTCGGCCGATCGCCAGCAATGCATCGGTTTCGTCCTGCATCATCATCGGCTACCAGCTGCCGGTGTTCGGCATCGATGCCCACGGCTCGGCCGGCTCGAGGCGACCTTCCTGCAACAGTTCGACCGATATGCCATCGGGCGATTTCACGAAGGCCATGTGGCCATCGCGTGGCGGGCGGTGGATCGTGTAGCCCATCGACTGCAGGTGCGCGCAACTGGCGTAGATGTCCTCGACCCGGAACGCGAGATGACCGAAGTTTCGCCCACCGCTGTAGGTCTCCGCGACGCCGTCCTCGCCCGGCCAGTTGTAGGTCAGCTCGACTTCGGCATCGGGTGACTCCTCGGCCGCGAGGAAGACCAGCGTGTAGCGCCCGGCCTCGTTTTCCATGCGGCGGGTCTCACGCAGGCCCAGGCCCTCGACGAAGAAACGCAGCGCGGCATCCAGGTCGTGGACACGGATCATGGTGTGCAGATATTTCATGGTCACCTCACTTGCGGAACAGCCAGAGAAGCAGGCTGACGACGATGCTGAGCAGCAGCATCGTCACGATCGGGAAGTAGAATGTGGTGTTGCCGCTGCGATGGATGATGTCGCCGGGCAGCCGGCCCAGCGGCAGCTTGCGCACGATCGGCCAGGCGAGGCCGACCAGCACGATCACCACGCCAACGATGACCAGCATGCGGTTCAAGGGCTCAGTCCAGGAAAAGATCTGGCAGCAGCGGCTTGGTCGCATCCACCGCATAGGGCGCGAAGTCGCTGACGCCAGCCTCGCGCAGCACGTCCTCGTCGATGAAGAAGCGGCCGTTGTTCGCCTGCGCGTCACGCAACAGGATTTCGCGCGCGGCATCGGCGACGATCTCCGGCGTGCGGCAGCGGTCGATCTCCACGCCCGGGATCATGTTGAGCGCGTCGGTGGCGATGATCGTCTTCGGCCACAGCGCGTTGATGCCGATGCCCTGGTGGCCGAACTCGCCGGCAAGCCCCAGGGTGACGAGACTCATGCCCATCTTGGCCAGCGTGTAGGCGGTATGCGGCGCCCACCATTTCGGGTCGAGCGAGGGCGGCGGCGCGAGCGTGAGGATGTGCGGGTTGGGCGACTTCAGCAGTTCCGGAATGCAGGCCTGCGCGCACAGGAAGCTGCCGCGCGAGTTCACCTGCGTCATCAGGTCGTAGCGCTTCATCGGGGTGTCGAGCGCGCCGGCCAGCCAGATCGCACTGGCGTTGTTGACCAGCGCGTCGATCGCGCCGAACGCGTCCACGGTGGCAGCGACCGCGGCGCGGACCTGTTCCTCCTCGCGGATGGCGCACTGGATCGCGAGCGCCTGACCACCGGCTGCGCGCACTTCCTCGGCGACGCTGTGGATGGTGCCCGGCAAACGGGGGTTGGGCACGCCGGACTTGGCGACGATGGCGATGTTGGCGCCATCGCGCGCGGCGCGCAGGGCGATGGCGCGGCCGATCCCGCGCGAGGCACCGGTGATGAAGAGGGTCTTGCCCGACAGCGTCTGCACGTGTGTGTTCCCTTGGGTTCAGCCGAAGTGTAAGCGACCGCCACCTATAATCCGGCGATGCCGACCGCATGGTTCGACCAACTCGTCGCCTGGATCAGCGCGAACCCCGTGGCAGCGGGCGCGATCGCGTTCCTGATCGCGTTCTGCGACGCGCTGGCGGTGGTTGGCATCGTCGTGCCGGCGCTGCCGCTGCTGTTCGCGGTGGGCGCGCTGATCGGCCTCGGCCATGTCAACGGCCCCTACATGATCGCGGCCGCGGCTGCGGGTGCCTTCGCCGGCGATGCACTGAGCTACTGGATCGGTCATCGCTGGGGCCCCAACATGCGCGGCCTGTGGCTGTTCCGCCGCTACCCGCAGTTCCTCGACCGCGGCGAACAGCTGTTCCGGCGGCACGGGCTGAAGAGCGTCTTCATCGCGCGCTTCGTGGGCGCAGTGCGGCCATTCGTGCCTGCGATCGCCGGGATGCTGCGCCTGCCCTTTCCGCGCTACGCCGTGGCCAGCGCGGTGGCCTGCGTGCTGTGGGCGGCGCTGTTCCTCGCGCCGGGCTGGATATTCGGCCGCTCCTACGACGCGGTGGCGGCGGTCGCCGACAAGCTGGCGCTGGTGCTGGTCACCCTCATGGCCGTGGTGGCGCTGGCCTGGGCGGTGGTGGTGTACGGATCCCGCTGGTTCGCCAGCCATACCGACAGCCTGATGGCGCGGCTGCTGCACTGGTCGCGCGCGCACCCGCTGCTCGGCCGGGTCTCGGGCTACCTCATCGATCCCAACCGCCCTGAGTCGCCCTCGCTGCTGCTGCTGCTCGGCGCCCTGCTGGCGATGGCATGGACGGCAGGGATGTGGCTCGCCGCACTGGTGATGCGCGGCGGTCCCCTGGCACTCGACCATCGGGTCTACGAGGCGATGTTCGCCTTGCGCAATCCCCTGGCCGACCACCTGATGGCCGCCCTTTCCCGCTTGGGGGATGTCCAGGTGCTGGCGCCGGCGGTACTGGCGGGCGTTGCCTGGCTGGTCTGGCGCCGCCGCTGGCTGGCTGCCTTGCACTGGCTCGCCGCGCTGGTATTCGGCTGGCTGGCCACCATGCTGGTCAAGCAGCTGGTGACGATGCCGCGTCCGCCGACCGCACCCGACGGCTTCGGCTTCCCCTCGGTGACCATCACCATGGCTACGATCACCTTTGGCTTCTTCGCCGTGCTGATCGCCCGCGAGTGGCCGGGCCGCCGCCGCGTCTGGCCGTACCTCGCCGGGGCCGTGCTGGTGACGCTGATCGCCTTCGCCCGCCTGTACCTGGGTGCGCACTGGCTGAGCGATGTCGCCAGCGGCCTGATCTTCGGCCTGCTGTGGGTGCTCATGCTCGGCATCGCCTACCGTCGCCATGTCGCCCGCTCGTTCTGGATGCGACCGCTTGCCGTCCTGTTCTTCATCACGTTCGCCGTGGCGGGCCTGTGGCATGCGCCGCGCGATACCGATCGCCTGCTGGTGCGTTTTTCGCCACCGCCGCCGGAGCGCAGCTTCAGCACCACGGCGTGGTGGCGCGATGGCTGGAAGCTGCTGCCCGAGACTCGCAACGCGCGCGGCGATCGCATCCGCTGGCCGCTGTCGGTGCAGGTCGCCGGCCCGCTGGTCCCGTTGCAGACCGCGCTCGAGGTGCAGGGCTGGCGGGTCAAGCCGCAGGCACGCTGGGTGGACACGCTGGGCCTACTCGATGGCGACATTCCCGCCGATCGCCAGCCGATCCTGCCGGCCGCGCTGGAAGGCCGGCCGGAATCCCTGCTGATGGTGCGTGCGGGCCTGCGCGACGACGAACGCCAGGTGCTGCGCCTGTGGCCGGCACCTGCGCGCCTCGATGATGGCACCTCGCTGTGGGTCGGCACGGTGCAGACGATGCGCTACCGGCCCGTGCTCGATGTCGGCTGGCTCTGGCTGCCGGTGGATGACGATGGCGCCGCCTACCGGCAGCTCCGCGGAGACCTTGCCACGGGACCACGCCGTGACGAATCGATCCGCGAGGACGGCGTCCACGTCATGCGGCTGCTCACCACGCCGGAAACCTGGGGGCGGCCGTAAGCCTCAGCCGTGCAACTGCGCGACGAAGCGTCGGGGCGCACCGTCGAAACCGCCATTGGACATGAACACCACATGGTCGCCGGGCCTCGCCCGTCGCCCGAGTTCGGCCAGCAACGCGTCCGCATCGGCCACGGCGACGGCATCACCGCGGACCACAGCGATCACCTTCTGCGCATCCCACGGCAGCTCGGGGCGGGCTAGGAACACCACGTCATCGGCGCCGTCCAGCGACGGGGCCAGCGCATCCGCATGGGCACCGAGGCGCATCGAGTTGGAGCGCGGCTCCATCGCGACGATGATGCGCGCATCGCCCACCTTCGCCCGCAGCCCGGCGAGCGTGGTGGCGATCGCGGTCGGATGGTGCGCGAAGTCGTCGTAGACGGTGATGCCACCCACCTCACCCACCACTTCCATGCGCCGCTAGACGCTGCGGAATCCTGCGAGTGCAGGCATGACCGAAGCGGCATCCACGCCCACGGCATCACAGGCAGCCAGCGCGGCGAGCGCATTCATGACGTTGTGGCGGCCGAGCAGCGGCCACTCGACCGTACCGACCTTCTCGCCGCCGTGCAGCACGTCGAAGGCACTGCCGTCCTCGTTCACCAGCCGGGCGGTCCAGTCGAAAGCCCCTTCGATGCCGAAGGTCTCCACAGGCGTCCAGCAGCCCATCGCCAGCACGCGTTTCAGGTTCCCGTCCTCGCCGTTGGCGATCAGCCGGCCGCGCCGCGGCACGGTGCGCACCAGGTGGTGGAACTGGCGTTCGATCGCGGCGAGGTCCGGAAAGATGTCGGCGTGGTCGTACTCGAGGTTGTTGAGGATCGCCACCAGCGGGCGGTAGTGCACGAACTTGCTGCGCTTGTCGAAGAACGCGGTGTCGTATTCGTCAGCCTCGACCACGAACTCGCGCCCGCCGCCGATGCGCGCCGAGACGCCGAAGTCCTCGGCCACGCCGCCGATCAGGAAGCCCGGCTCGCGGCCCGCCGCCTGCAACAGGAAGGTGGCGATGGTCGTCGTCGTGGTCTTGCCGTGCGTGCCGGCCACCGCGATCACCTCGCGACCCGGCAGCACGTTGTCGCGCAGCCACTCGGCGCCGCTGGTGTAGGCGCGGCCGCTGTCCAGCACCGCCTCGACCGCCGGGTTGCCGCGCGAGAGCGCGTTGCCGATCACCACGGTGTCGCAGTCGGGTGTGATGTGCGTCGGGTCGTACCCCTGTGCCAACACGATGCCGAGCTGCTCCAGCTGGGTGGACATCGGCGGGTAGACGGCCTGATCGCTGCCTTCGACTTCGTGTCCGAGTTCGCGCGCGAGCGCCGCCACGCCGCCCATGAAGGTGCCGGCGATGCCGAGGATGTGGAGTTTCATGGAATCCCTACCGCACAGTTGTCATGGCTCTCGCGTCTGCACGCGGTGGCCGTGGAAGCCGTCAACGGGTCCGGCATCGCCCGGGCAACCAACCCAGCCGATGGCCGGCTTGGCTCAGCCGACGTCCTGCCCCGGCGTGATCGCCTCGATGATCCGCGCGAACACATCGTCCAGTTCGCCAACGCCATCGATCACCGTGAGCTGGCCCTTCTGCCGGTAGAAGTCGATGACCGGCGCGGTTTGGCCGTTGTAGACATTCAACCGGTTGCGCACGGTCTCCGGGCTGTCGTCGGCACGGCCCTCGGCTGCGGCGCGGCCGGCGATCCGTTCCACCAGCAGGTCGGTCGGGACATCGAGCTGCACCGCTGCGTCGAACGGCTGCCCGATGCGCTCCAGCAGCTGGCCCAGCGCATCGGCCTGGGCCAGATTGCGCGGGTAGCCGTCAAGGATGAAGCCGTTCTTGGTGTCATCGCGCGAGAAGCGGTCTTCCAGCATCCCCAGCAGGATGGCATCGCTAACCAGCTCGCCGCGGGCCATCACTTCCTTCGCCTCCAGCCCCAGCTTGCTGCCGGCCGCGACTTCGGCACGCAGCAGATCGCCTGTGGAGATGTGCGGCACCTGCAGGTGGTCCTTCAGGCGCGCCGCCTGGGTGCCTTTGCCAGAACCGGGGGGGCCGAGAAGAACCAGACGCATCGCGTGCTCCATGACGAAGTGTGTTCGGGCGCGGCGCTACACTCGGGCCGCGGCATCAGCTGCCAGCTTAACGCATCCCCCTACCCTGCCACCCACCCCATGTCGAAGACCAAACGCCCAGAGGGCGCCCTGCTGTACGCGCAGTCCGGTGGCGTCACCGCCGTCATCAATGCCACCGCCTCCGCCGTCCTGAACGAGGCCCGCAGCCGCGGCGTGCGCGTGCTGGCGGCCCGTAACGGAATCATTGGCGCGCTCGACGATGATTTCATCGACACCACCACGCTCAGTCCCGCTCAGGTCCGTGCCCTCGCCCATACGCCGGGCGGCGCCTTCGGCAGCTGCCGGGTCAAGCTGAAATCGCTGGAGGAAGACCGTGCCCGCTACGAGCAGCTGCTCGAGACCTTCCGCCGACATGACGTGCGCTGGTTCCTTTACAACGGCGGCAACGATTCCGCCGACACCGCGCTCAAGGTCTCGCGACTGGCGCACGAGTTTGACTACCCGCTGACCTGCGTGGCCGTGCCGAAGACCGTCGACAACGACCTGGCCGTCACCGACAGCTGCCCGGGCTTCGGGTCGGCGGCCAAGTACACCGCGGTCAGCGTGCGCGAGGCCGCCCTGGACGTGGCCGCGATGGCCAGCACCTCAACCAAGGTCTTCATCTACGAGGCCATGGGCCGCCATGCCGGCTGGCTTGCGGCCTCCGCGGGCCTCGCCGGCAAGGGGCCTGACGAGGCACCACACCTCATCCTGTTCCCGGAACGTACCTACGACGAGGCCGCGTTTCTCGCCGAAGTCGATGCCGTGGTGAAACGCGTCGGCTGGTGCGTGGTGGTGGCGAGCGAGGGCATCCGCGATGCCGCGGGGAACTTCGTCGCGGACGCCGGCGGCGGCACCGATTCCTTCGGCCACACCCAGCTCGGCGGCGTGGCCGCGCACCTGGCCGGGCGCGTGCAGGATGCGCTGGGCCTGAAGGTGCACTGGGCGCTGCCCGATTACCTGCAACGCTCGGCCCGCCACATCGCCTCGGAGACTGACTACCGGCAGGCACAGGCAGTCGGACGCAAGGCAGTGCAGTTCGCGCTGAAGGGCATGAACGCGACGATGCCGGTCATCCGTCGACTGGCCGATTCGCCCTACCGCTGGCGCGTCGAGGCTGCGCCGCTCGACCGTATTGCCAATGTCGAGAAAAAGATGCCGGACGACTTCATCCGCGCCGACGGCTACGGCATCACCGAAGCAGCGCGCCGTTACCTGCAGCCGCTGATCCGCGGCGAAGCCTATCCGCCGTATGCGCGGGACGGCCTGCCGAAGTACGCGCGGTTCGATTTCGACTGAATTGCCAGCGAGTTGTGCGGGCTGAATGCGGGCCCTGTAAGAAGTGACAGGTGACGTCCGCTGCCGCGCGGGGCATAGATCGGAGGCTGGCCCGCGCCAGCCAGCCGACGCAAGGGGAGACCCGTGCCTCGGCCTTTCCATCGTCCAGCAAGGATCCCGCTCCATGAATCCCATCGTCACCTCCGGCGCCGCGCGCCGTCTCGCCCCTGCGCTTCTGCTGCTGACCAGCGCACCCGCCCTTGCCGGCGACTGCGAGACCAATTTCAAGCGTGAAGGCAATCCGCTGACAGGCCTGCGCTACACCTCCAACGTCAGCGTGGAAGGCGTGACCCCGGCGAGCGCCATTGCCCAGATGGCCGCCATCGGCCGCAAGGGCGGTTACGACGTACTGGAAGAGGATGGCGCCAATGGCGTGCTGATTCTCGAACAGCCGGAGAGCGTGATGGCTCGCTCGTTTCCGATCTCGGTGACCGCGGAAAGCGAGGGCACGGCCACGCGGGTCGGCGTGCTGGTGAAGATGAACCGCGGGGCGTTGACCACGGGGGGCGCGGTTTCGAAGGAGCTGTGTTCCATGCTCGCGCAGATGAGGCCGGGGGCCGCCGGTCGCGCGGTCGCGGCCTCCGGCAATTCGCAGGCGCCGCCGCAGGCCATGCTGGCGACCAATTTCGCATCGATGGTCGGGAGGCAGGCCAACGAGAACTATGCGATGGTCAATCCGCGTTACAAGGGCAAGCGCTACACCCTAAAGGGCTGGGCAAGCAACGTTCATGGCAGCGAGGGCCGTTACGCGGTGTTCTTCAAGCGCGAGGGTGAAGTCGGCAACCAGGATCGGATCGGGTCCATGTTCAACGTGCAGGTGATGTGCCGGATGGCAGCCGACGCGAAGGGCTACGCGATGACCCTGCGCGAGGGCGAGCGCATCAACCTGACCGGCACCTTCAACAACTACGACAACCGGGTCATCGAACTGGTGGACTGCCGCCCGGCGAAATGAGCCGGGAGCCGCTGCATGCACAATGGCGATGCCGCAAGGCGTCGCCATTCCTCTTCCACGCCCCGCTCCTTTCCACGGCCCCGATGCGCACGCTCCAGCTCAAGGTCAAGCCGAACGCACGCACGCAATCCCTCACCGAGGGGGATGACGGCGTCTGGCTGGCCCAGCTGAAGTCACCACCGGTCGACGGCAAGGCCAACGCGGAACTCATCGCGCTGCTGGCGGCGCACTTCGGCTGCCGCAAGGCGGACGTCACCATCAAGGCCGGCGCCGGCAGCCGGCTCAAGCGGGTCACGATCGCCGACTAGTCGCCCGCTTCAACGGCAGGCCTTGCCCTCGACGCCCATCTCCACGGCGAACACCGGCAGCTGCGCCAGCACCGCATCCGGCTTCGCTTCCATTGAGTCCTTGACGTACAGCCGGCTGCGGCCCTGCGCATCCAGCTTGGGGGGCGCGGCCCGCGCGGCGCTGCGCCAAACCCGGACGACGGCCTGCTGGGTCGGGCAGGCGGCACTTGGGACCTGGACGAGGTCGGCGTAGATCCAGCCGGGCTTCGATTGCGGTTTCACCGTGGCGGCATCGACCACGCGCGCGCGCGGCTGGCAGCGCGGACTGGTCCTGACGACGGCGAAGTCGTAGGGCTTGGCGGCATCCCCGGTGAACTGGCCCTGGATGCGTACGCAGGCCTCGGGGAACGCGCGCAAGGTGTGCAGGGCGTTGTTGGCCTGCGGCGGCGCGACCGGGCGCCGGGTTTCAGGCTGCTGGGCGGTGGCAGCAATGGGGGCGGCGAGGGCCAGGCCAAGCGCCAGCATCGGAAGCGGCATCTTCAAGGCCAACTCCTGTTCGGGATTCAGCGCGCAGGGTGTCACGCCGCGGCTGAATCGACGGCGAGCCGCCGACATGCGCCGACGCCCGGTTCATCTTCCGCGTGACCGTGCCGAAGGCGCGGGTTTTTGCGGCACAGCAATCCACCGCCAGCGGCGTATGCGATAGTCGGCCCGGTTATCCGACATCCGCATCCGAACGGGGAGGTTTCATGCTGGTGCAATACGGTCTCATCCTGGCGCTTGTCTGCGCCGTCATCGCCATTGCCTACGGCCTGTGGGCCGCGGGCTGGATCAACCGGCAGCCCGCCGGCAACGAGCGCATGCAGGAAATCGCCGGCGCCATCCAGGAAGGCGCGCGCGCCTTCCTCAATCGCCAATACCTCACCATCGCCATCGCCGGCGCGATCCTCTTCGTGCTGGTCGGCGTGTTCCTCAGCTGGTACACCGCGATCGGCTTCCTGATCGGCGCGGTGCTCTCGGGTGCGGCGGGCTATATCGGCATGAACGTGTCGGTGCGCGCCAACGTGCGCACCGCCGAAGCCGCCCGCAGCGGCATGGGTCCGGCGATGAACGTGGCCTTCAAGGGCGGCGCGATCACCGGCATGCTGGTGGTGGGGCTGGGCCTGCTCGGCGTGGCCGGCTACTGGTACCTGCTGACGGAAATCATGGGCGTGAACCAGGCCGATGCGCTGCACGCGCTGGTCGGCCTGGCCTTCGGCTCCTCGCTGATCTCGATCTTCGCGCGGCTGGGCGGCGGCATCTTCACCAAGGGCGCCGACGTCGGCGCCGACCTGGTGGGCAAGGTCGAGGCCGGCATCCCCGAGGATGACCCGCGCAACCCGGCGGTGATCGCCGACAACGTGGGCGACAACGTCGGCGATTGCGCCGGCATGGCGGCCGACCTGTTCGAGACCTACGCGGTGACGGTGATCGCCACCATGCTGCTGGGTGGCCTGATGGCGAACGAGGTCGGCGCCAACGGCATCCTCTACCCGCTGGTGCTGGGCGGTGCCTCGATCATCGCCTCGATCATTGGCGCGTTCTTCGTCAAGGTCAGCGGCAGCCAGCCCAACATCATGGGCGCGCTCTACCGCGGCGTGATCGTCTCGGCAGTGCTGGCGGCGGTCGCGTTCTTCCCGATCACCAGGGCGCTGATGGCCGACAACAGCCACGGCTGGATGAATCTGTACTGGTGCGCGCTGATCGGCCTGGTGCTGACCGGCCTGATCGTCTGGATCACCGAGTACTACACCGGCACGCAGTACAAGCCGGTCAAGCACGTCGCGCAGGCCTCCACCACCGGCCACGGCACCAATATCATCGCCGGCCTCGGCGTGTCGATGAAGTCCACCGCGATGCCGGTGATCGCCGTCTGCCTGGCGATCTGGGCATCCTACGCGCTGGCCGGTCTGTACGGCATCGCCATCGCCGCCACCTCGATGCTGTCGATGGCCGGCATGATCGTCGCGCTCGACGCCTACGGCCCGATCACCGACAACGCCGGTGGCATCGCCGAGATGTCCGAGCTGCCCAGCGACGTGCGTGACGTCACCGATCCGCTGGATGCGGTCGGCAACACCACCAAGGCGGTGACCAAGGGTTATGCGATCGGTTCGGCCGCACTGGCGGC
>JAEXBT010000120.1 GCA_023393895.1 Pseudomonadota bacterium | reverse complement strand
AGCGCTTGGCCTTGGTCGGCCTGGCGGCGCCGCGAGGCGATGCGGAAGCGACTGACCGACGCGATCGATGGCAACGCCTCGCCGCGGAAACCGAGCGTGGCGACGCCCTCGAGATCGTCGAGGGTGGCGATCTTGCTGGTCGCATGGCGCTGGACGGCCAGCGCAAGCTGGTCCGGATCGATGCCGGCGCCGTCATCCCTCACCCGGATCAGGCGCACGCCGCCCTCTTCCAGATCGATGTCGAGTCGGGTCGCGCCGGCATCCAGCGCGTTCTCCACCAGCTCCTTGACCACCGAGGCGGGCCGCTCGACCACCTCGCCGGCGGCGATCTGGTTGGCGAGCGTATCGGGCAGCAGGCGGATCGGGGTGTGGTTCACGGCGTCGCGTTCGGGGCGAGCCGCTGATGATACCGGCTGACCCTCAGGGCGAGGCCTCGACGGTTTCCATCATCCCGAGCGCCCCGCCCCGGCGTGCGGCGTAATAGGTGCCGGGCGGCGGCAACCGGGTGAAGTAGTTGTGGATGCCATCCAAGACCGCGCGCGCCAGCTGACGCTGGTAGCTGGGGTCGCGCAGACGGCGCTCTTCGTCGGGATTGGAGATGAAGGCGGTCTCGACCAGCATTGAAGGCACGTCCGGCGAACGCAGCACCACGAAGTTGGCGCGTTCGATCTGGGGCTTGTGGGTCTTGCCGATCCGCGACAGCCCGCCGAGCACGTCCTTGGCGATCGCCTCCGAGGCGCGCTGGGTCGCGCTCTGCGACAGGTCCAGCAGCACCGAGGCCAGCGTGTCGTTCTTGTCCTTCAGGCGCACGCCACCGACCAGGTCCGCGGCGTTTTCCTGATCGGCCAGCCAGCGCGCGGCCTGCGAGGATGCGCCGCGCTGTGAGAGCACGAACACCGAGGAACCACGGGCCGCCGGGTTGGTGAAGGCATCGGCGTGGATGGAGACGAAGACGTCGGCCTTGGCATTGCGTGCCTTCTGGTAACGCTGCGCCAGCGGGATGAAGAAGTCCGCGTCACGGGTCAGGTAGGCCTTCATGCCGGGCATCGCATTGACCTGGCGCGCCAGTTCGCGCGCGACAGCCAGGGTGATGTCCTTCTCGCGGGTGCCGGCCGGGCCGACGGCGCCGCTGTCCTGGCCGCCGTGGCCGGCATCGATGGCGATGACCAGCGGCCGCAGGTTCTGGCTGCGCATGATTTCCTGCACGCTGCGCACCGGCGCCGGCGGGCTGGCGGAAGGCGCCGCAGCTGCGGTCTCCGGCCTTGTTGCTGCGCCTGACATCGGCGTCGGCACCCCGGTGGCGACGCGGGTCGGAATCCCGGTGGCGACGGTGCCGCTGCCCTGCCTGACGGTCGGCAGCGCATCGGCAGCGGGCTGGGCCGGGCTGGCTGCAGCGCTCGCTGTCTGCGGAGGTGCTGCGGGCTGGGTCGACGGCTCGCTGGCGGGCGACGCGGCGCCGGTCGGCACTGCCGCGGGCGGCACCGTCGGGTTCGGCTCGGAGGCTGCGGCGGCGATCGCGGCGATGCCATCGCCCGGCCACTGCAGGACCAGCACGGCCTGGCCATCGCGCCACTCGAGGTTGGGCCCGATGACCACGACCGGCGCGGCCAGATCGAACACGATGCGGGTCACGCCCGGCTCCGGCTTGCCGGTGCGCACCGCCTTCACCAGTCCGCTGCCAGTGGGCACGCGCACCTTGGGCGACAGCGACGTGTCGAGTACATCCAGCACCAATCGGTCGGGATTGGCGAGCGGAATGACCCGGTATTCGGCGCGGCTGTCGAGGAAAACCTCGGCGCGGGTGCCGGTGCTGGTATCGCGCAACGTGAGCGACTGAACCTCGCGGGCCTCGGCCAGATTCCAGCACAGGGCCAGCAGGAGCATCAGCCCCAGCACGAATTGCTCGAATCGCAGTCCCCGAGTGCGCATGTCCGGATTCAACCATCCCAGTGCTTTCAGTTCAACCATTTTTCCTTTTGAATCCGCAGGTTCGGTTAACTTTCTCTCAGGTTTTTCAGGATCTGGCAGCTGCCAGCGCCTCGAGCCATCCGGCCCCGGCCGGGCTGGTGGCCCGTGCGCGGAAGCGGCGACCGACGCCTTCGACTGCCATCTCCACCACCAGATCTGGTGCCGGCAGCGCCGAGGCGCCACGCTCCGGCCACTCGACCAGCCACAGCGCGACCTGCTCCGGTTCGATGCCGAGGAACTCCAGTTCGCCCGGGTCACCGATCCGGTACAGATCCAGATGCAATGCCTCCCGCCCCTCATCCAGCGGATAGCGCTCGACCAGCGTATAGGTGGGGCTGCGGATCGCGCCCTTGACGCCGAGCGCGCGCAGGAAGGCACGGGCGAAGCTCGACTTGCCAGCCCCCAAGTTGCCCTGCAGGTGCAGCATCGCGTGCGGCGGACGCAGCGCCGCGAGCCGCGCCGCGACCGCGTCGGTCGCGTCGGCATCCTCAAGAAACAGATCGAGGGTCATGACAGGCACTCCGCAAGCGTGGCCCGCAGTTCGGCAATGAGATCGCTGGCCAGCAGGCCGGCCTCGCCCGCCACCGCCGCCCGATCTCCCGCGCGTGCATGCAGCCAGGCGCCCGAGGCTGCCGCATCGAACGGTGCCATGCCCTGTGCCAGCAGGGTCGCGATGACGCCGGTCAGCGCATCGCCCATTCCCCCGGAGGCCATGCCGGGGTTGCCGATGTCGATGACCCGCGACGTATGCCCCGGCGCAGCAACGACGGTGCCGGCGCCCTTCAACACCACCGCGCAGCCATGGCGGTCGGCGATCCGCGCAGCGGCCTGATAGCGATCGCGCTGCACGTTGGCGATGTCGCAGCCGAGAAGACGTGCGGCCTCTCCCGGATGTGGTGTCAATACTGCTGCAGGCAGTGCACGCGGTGCCTCCGCGAGCAAATGCAGGGCATCGGCATCGATGACGCAGGGCTTGCCACCGGCCAGCGAGGCATCGACAAGTTCCCGTGTCCATCGGCCGCGTCCGATCCCCGGCCCCAGCGCCAGTGCATCGGCACGCTCGAGGAGTGGCACCAGCGCGTCCGCACCTTCCGCCGCGTGGACCATCGCCTCCGGGCGGCGCGCCAGCAGCATCGGCACGTGCGTGGCACGGGTTGCCACCGACAACAGCCCGCAGCCGCTGCGCAACGCGGCTTCCGCGGTCAGCGCGATGGCTCCGCCGGTGCCGTGCTCGCCACCGATGGCCAGCACATGTCCGTAGCGGCCCTTGTGCGAATCACGAGGCCGGCGCGGCAGCTTTGGACGAGGCTGCAGCTCCGCCTTGGGGGCAATGCCTTCGAAACAGGTGGCCGGCACATCCAGCGTCGCGAGCTGTCGGGCGCCTACGTGATTGCATGCGGCGCCGGTCACAAGCCCCGCATGCGGCGCGATGAACTGCAGCGTGCGCGTCGCGCGGATCGCGATGCCCGGCACCGCGCCGCTGCCGGCATCGACGCCACTCGGCACGTCGAGCGCGAGGATCGGCATGCCGGCCGCGTTCGCCGCATCGATCAGGCGCGCGAGATCGCCCTCGGGCGCGCGTTCGCCACCGATGCCGAGCAGCGCATCGACGATGACATCGCACGCGGGCAACGCATCGACGAATGCTTCAGTGCATCCGCCCGCATCCGCGTAGGAGGCGGCCATCTCCTGCGCCAAGGGCGTGCGCGGCCCGAGGCCCGCCACCGTCATCACCGTCACTGCAACGCCCGATTCCTGCGCATGCCTTGCCAGCACCCAGCCGTCACCGCCGTTGTTGCCGGGGCCGCACAGCACGAGGATGCGATGCGCCTGCGGCCAGTGTTCGAGCAGGCAACGCCAGGCCGCCTGCCCGGCGCGTTGCATCAAGGTGCCTTCATCGATGCCGGCCTCGCCACGCGCACGCCGCTCTAGCTCGCGCAACGCAGCAGGATCGTAAAGCGCGGAAGGCCGAGACATGCTGCGATTCTATACTCCGCCCATGGCCGTCTCCGCCGACATCGACACCCAGCTTGCACGCATCCGCGACGAAGCCGCGGCACTCGGCTTCACCCGATTGGGCGTCAGCGGCGTTGAACTGGGCGACGACGAAACCCATCTGCGTCGCTGGCTGGCAGAGGGCATGCACGGCACAATGCAGTGGATGGCGGCGCACGGCGACAAGCGTTCGCGGCCCGGCGAGCTCATCCCGGGCACGCTGTCGGTGATCTCGGTCGGACTCGACTACGGCCGCGAGCACGACGAGGCCTGGGCCACGCTTGACGACGGCGAACGCGCCTACATCGCGCGTTACGCATTGGGACGCGATTACCACAAGCTGATGCGCACGCGGCTGCAGAAACTGGCAGACCGCATCGCCGAGATCATCGGGCCGTTCGGGCACCGGGTGTTCGTCGATTCCGCGCCGGTACTGGAGCGCGCGCTGGCGCGCAACGCGGGGCTGGGCTGGATCGGCAAGCACACCTGCCTGATCGACAAGGATGGCGGTTCCTGGTTCTTCCTCGGCGAACTCTACGTCGACTTCGCGCTGCCGCCTGCCGAGCCGGCAACCGATCACTGCGGCAGCTGCAGACGCTGCATCGACATCTGCCCGACCCGGGCGATCGTGGCGCCGTACCGACTAGATGCGCGCCGCTGCATCAGCTACCTCACCATCGAGCACGACGGGGCGATTCCGGTCGAATTCCGCGCGGCGATCGGCAACCGCATCTTCGGCTGCGACGATTGCCAGCTCGTCTGCCCATGGAACAAGTTCGCGCAGCGCTTCGAGGAGTCGGATTTCGCACCACGCAACGATCTCCACACAGCGAAACTGGTCGAATTGTTCGCGTGGGAGGAAGCCGAATTCCTGCGCCGCACCGAGGGTTCCGCGATCCGCCGCTCCGGCCACGAGCGCTGGCTGCGCAACATCGCGGTGGCGCTCGGCAACGCGCCGACGTCGGAGGCGGTCATCGCCGCGCTGCGCTCACGCGCCGCGCATCCTTCCGCCATCGTTCGCGAACACGTGGCCTGGGCGCTGGCCCGGCACGACGTGGAATCAGTGGGCGCCTGACAGCTGCGCGACGATTTCCCGGGTCACCGCATCGTCCGCCTCGCGCTCGCCGCGCAGCACCGGCAGCAGGCCGCTTGCGATCTGCTTGCCGAGTTCCACGCCGAACTGGTCGAAGGCATTGATGCCCCACAACACCGACTGCAAATACACGCTGTGCTCGTACAACGCGAGCAGCGCGCCAAGCGAATGCGGCGTCAGCGCATCGAGCAGGATCAGCGTGCTCGGCCGCCCGCCCGGATAGCGGCGATGCGGATCGTCGCTGTCCTGCCCGTTGGCCAGCGCCTCGCACTGCCCGAGCAGGTTGGACAGCAACGCAGCGTGGCTCGCCGCATGTCCGTGCCCCGGTCGCGCCACTCCGATGAAATCGACGGGCACCCGCTGGGTGCCCTGGTGCAATGCCTGGAAGAAGCTGTGCTGCACATCACTGCCCGACCCGCCCCACCACACCGGCACCGTGTCGATGCCGACTTCCACGCCTTCGCGGCGCACGTGTTTGCCCAGGCTCTCCATCGCCAGCTGCTGCAGGTAGGCCGGCAGCAGGCGCAGGCGTTCGTCATAGGGCAGCACGGCCTGCGTCGCGGCATGCAACGCGTTGCGGTTCCAGGCCGCGGTCAGTGCATGCCACATGGCCAGATTGTGTTCGGGCGTCGCTTCGAGCGCGTGGCGATCAAACGCAGTGGCGCCTGCCAGCAGATCACGGAAGCCATCCATGCCGAGCGCCAACGCGACCGGAAACCCGACCGCGGACCATAGCGAATAACGCCCTCCCACCCAGTCCCACATCGGCAGGATGCGCTCGGCGGCGATGCCGAACTCGCTCGCGGCCCGCGCGGCATTCGCGCTCACCGCGTACAGGCGTGCATCGTCACCCAGCCACTCGCGCAGCAGTGCGCCATTGATCAGCGTGTCCTGGGTCCCGAAGCTCTTGGAAATGATGATGCCGCTCGTGTGCGCAGGGTCCAGCATCGCGAGCGTGCGCGTGATCGCCGCGGCATCCACGTTCGAGACGAAGTGCACGCGCGGGCGCCGGTCACAGGCCGCCAGCGCATCGACCACCATGCGCGGACCGAGGTCCGAGCCGCCGATGCCGATGCTGACCACGTCGGTGATCGATGCATCCGACTCGATCTCCGCGACCAGTGCGGCCATCCGTGCCCGCCCCTCCTCGGCCTGCGCAAAGGCCTCGCGCGCGGCGGCGGCGGTTGAGACATCCCCGCGCAGCGCGGTGTGCAGCGCGGCGCGACCCTCCGTGGAATTCACCGGTTCGCCATCGACCAGCAGACGCATCGCACCGGCAAGGTCGGCCTCGCGCGCCCACGCAAACAGCACGTCCAGCGCGGCGCGGTCGTAATGCTGGCGGGCGAAATTGGCGTACAGCGGACCCACGCGCAGGCCGAAATCGTGCGCGCGGGCCGGGTCTTCCTCGATCAGGGAGCGCAGGCTGCGCGCCTGCAGCCGCGCCGCTTCCCCGGCGAGGCGCGAGCCCATGCTCAGGCCGCCTGTGCCGGAATCGATTCGTTGGTGTGGGTGAGCCGGTTCTCG
>JAEXBT010000088.1 GCA_023393895.1 Pseudomonadota bacterium | reverse complement strand
AGTTCGTAACGCTCGAAGCCGGCGGCGAACTCGCGCACCAGCAGCACGTGCTCGGGATCGGGCATCGCCACCACGATCACCGCGCCCGGCCCCTGCGCCAGCAGCCGGCGGTAGCGGCGGCGCTCACCGTTGGAGAACTCCAGGTCGAGCTCCTCGACGATGCGTCCGCCGCCCTCGTCGTGGCGGACGACGCCGTGGATCTTCGGGGGAGCCGCGCTCATCGGCGCAGCCCCCGGTAACGGCGATAATGCGGCACATGCAGGACGATGCTCATTCACCCGCCAGTTTAGCCGAGGCCGCCCGCTGGCAGGCCCGTGACCTCGCCGTGCTCTGGCACCCGTGCACGCAGATGCGCGAGCATCCGGACACCCTGCCGCTGGTGCCGATCGCCCGTGGCGAGGGCGAATGGCTGGTCGGAATGGACGGACGCCGCTACCTGGACGCAGTCTCGAGCTGGTGGACCAACCTGCATGGCCACGCCGAGCCGCGCATCGCCGAGGCCATCGCCCGGCAAGCGCGTTCGCTGGAGCAGGTGATCCTCGCCGGCTTCAGCCACGGCCCGGCGGTCGAGCTGGCCGAGCGGCTGCTTGCCCTCGCGCCGCGCGAATCGGGTCGAGCGCCGCTGGCCAAGGTGTTCTACGCCGACAACGGCTCGGCCGGGGTCGAGGTCGCGCTGAAGATGGCCTTCCACTGGTTCCGCAATGCCGGCGAGCCGCGGCGCACGCGCTTCGTCGCGCTGGAGAACGGCTATCACGGCGAGACACTTGGCGCCCTTTCGGTCGGCGACATCCCGCTGTACCGCCGCACCTATGCGCCGCTGCTCTCCGAGTGCCTGTTCGCGCCGACGCCCGACGCCTATCTCGCACGCGCGGGCGAGGATGCCGAAGCCTGTGCGCTGCGCGCCGCCGATGCGCTGGCAACGCTGTTCGACCACCATCCGGGCGAAATCTGCGCGGTGATCATCGAGCCGTTGCTGCAATGCGCGGGCGGGATGCGGATGCACCACCCCGCCTATCTGCGCCGCGTGCGTGAACTCTGCGATGCGCATGGCGCGTTCCTGATCGCCGACGAGATCGCCACCGGCTTCGGGCGCACCGGCACCCTGTTCGCCTGCGAGCAGGCCGGGATCCAGCCCGACCTGATGTGCGCGTCGAAGGGGCTGACCGGCGGTTTCCTGCCCCTGGCCGCGGTGCTCGCCACGCAAGCGCTGTACGACGGTTTCCTCGACGATTCGCGCGAACGCGCCTTCCTGCATTCGCACAGCTATACCGGCAATCCGCTCGCCTGCGCGGCGGCGCTCGCCTCCCTGCGTATATTCGACGAGGACGCGGTGCTGGCGCGCAACGCTATGACCGCGCGCGCCATGGCCCGGCATGCCGCGGGCATCGCCGCCCTGCCGCACGTGGCCGACGTACGCCAGCTCGGCATGGTCTGTGCGTTCGAGCTGACCCGGGATGGCGACAAGGCGACGCCGTTCGAGGCATCGGCACGCATCGGGCTGCGCGCCTATCGCGCGGCACTCGAGCGCAGGGTGATCCTTCGCCCGCTCGGCGACGTGCTGTACTGGATGCCGCCATATTGCATCGATGACGCCTCGCTCGAGCACCTTGCCACCGTGACCGCCCAAGCCATCCAGGAGGCCACCCCATGCGCGTGAACCGTGCCTATATCGATGCACCGCTCGGTACCGGCCTGCTGGTGGAGTTGCCGGAGCACGCCGGCGGCCATCTGGTGCGTGTGCTGCGGCTGCGCGAGGGCGACGAATGCGTGCTGTTCAACGGCGACGGCCACGACTACACCGCGCGCATCCGTGCGATCGGCAAGCGCGGCGTGCAGGCGGAGGTGACTGCCGCGGTGGCAGTGGACAACGAATCGCCACTGCACATCACCCTGCTGCAGGGCATCACGCGCGGCGAGAAGATGGACCTGATCCTGCAGAAGGCCACCGAACTCGGCGTGTCCGCCATCGTCCCGGTGCACAGCGAGCGCAGCGAGGTGAAGCTCGACGGCGCGCGCGCGGAGAAACGGCTGGCGCACTGGCGTGGCGTGGTCGCCTCCGCCTGCGAACAATGCGGCCGCGCGTGCCTGCCCTCGGTCTCGGCGCCTGCGCCCCTGCAACAGGCGGTCGCTGCGGCGCAGTTGCCGCCATCGCGCTTCCTGCTATCGCCGCTGGCCGAGGCCGGCATCGACGCGCTGGAAGCACCTGCGGATGCTGCGCTCACACTCGCCGTGGGCCCGGAAGGCGGTTGGTCAGCGCGCGACCTGCAAGTCCTGAACGACGCGGGTTTCTCGGGCCTCAGGCTCGGGCCGCGCATCCTGCGCACCGAAACCGCAGGGTTGGCCGCGATCGCGGCGCTGCAGATGCGCTTGGGCGACCTGCGCTAGCGGCGACTCACGCCGCCAGCGCGGTGTGCAGCCGGCGCTCGAGCTGGTCGAGGTCCGGGATCAGGGCATCCTCGTCCTGATAGCGCACGGCTGCGGCGACCGCATCGCCCAGCTCGACGCCAGCGCGCTCGTCCAGCGACGACGCCGACACCGTCACCAGCCGCGGGAAGCCCTGGGTCAGCACCGCGAAATAGGGCATGCGCGGGTTGCCAGCCAGCGCCTTCAGCACCAGCACGCGCTGGCCGCGCAGCGCGGGATCATGCTGCCCCAGTCCGGCCAGCGTGGAATACGCGACCAGCGGTACTTGCCAGCCACGCCAGCGGATGCGTCCCAGCACCCAGGCGGGAGCGCCTTCGATCGGCTCCGGATCGGCCACCGAAAGGATTTCGGCGATGCAGGCATTGGGAAGGAGCAGGCGCCCACCAGTCACCTGGATCATGACGCCACGCAGGTCGGGATTGGATTCGCTCATGCAGTGGCCTGCTGCTGCCAGCGGGCAGCGAGTTGGGTGGCCAGTCCGGCCGGGACATGCGGCTCGGCGCCGCGGCTGATCATCAGCGCGGGCACCGTATGGTCGTAGCAGCCTTCCGCGGCCTGGGCGAAGACGCGCCCACCGGCCTGCTGGAAACGCAGCAGCGGCTCGACGAAATCCTCGCTGGTACCCGAAAGCAGCACCGCGCCACTGGCAGCGGCTGGCAGCGCCGGGAAGAGATCGGCGAATCCGCGGGTCTGCACTTCGCTGAAACGCAATCCGGTGGCGCCTTCGCGCTCAAGGCCGACCCCCACCGGCACGATGTAGACGCGCGAAGGTGACAAGGCTTCACCGGGCGTGGCAAGGGAGACGGCCAGTGCAGTGGCACGATCCATCTGGCGCACCAGTCGATCGTAGTGCCCGCCATCAAGCCACTGCTGGACCAGCACCGGGACGCTCATTTCCTCGGGCAAGTGTTGCAGCAACTGTCGCAGCGGATCCGGTCCGCCGAGTCCGCCCAGCAGGACCACCGCGCCTTCGACGCTGGACGGCTGCTCGTGCACGGGTTCCGCCGCCTCAGGGACATCGGAGGGTGCCTCGCTGCCCGCATCGACCGCCTCGTCCTCCACCAGCGACAAGGACGCGATGCGTGATTCGAAGCGATCCAGGGCATTGCCTGCCGTCGGCGCTGGCGCCGCGGTCGAAAGCGGCTCGTCGCTCAGCGTCCACTCCGACGCACTGGGAAGGGTTTCCGAAGCTGTTTCCGTCTGTGCAGGCGGATCGGCCGGTGGCGACGCTTGGACCGGCACCGGCCGCTCGAAGTCCTGCCAGCGGTCAGCCGGCTGGTCGCCTTCGAACTCGCGGAACTCCTGTTCGATCCGCTGGTAGGCCTCGTCCAGCGGAACCGCGGCCGGCTCCAACGGCGAAAGGGCGGCGCGATAGTCGGTCTCGGCCGCCTGCGGGGCATTGGCGGCCGGCAATTCGTCGACCGCCTCGAAATCCTGGAAGCGCATCCACGCCGCTTCACCGGCTGCCGTGCCTCCATCGACGGGCGGCTCGGCCTTCGGCGCTTCCCAGGCGAACGTCGACTCCGACGCATCGGGCGTTACCGGCTCGCCCTCGACCGGCTCCCACGGCATGGCGGTATCAGGGCCGGGTTCCATGCCTGCCTCGCCCGCCGCATCGGATTCGCCACCAGTTGCGAAGTCAGCTGCAGAGTGTGCTGCCGGCGTCTCAACGACATCGAACGGCTCCGCCCACGGCGACGTGGATAGCTCGGTCACGGGGGGCGATAGCTCGATCTCGAGTGCGGGCGGCAGCGTGTCGGTCACGCCGAACGCAATGGCGTCATCGTCGACGGCCCCCGCCTGATCGAACGCAGCGGGCGCCTCATCGGGCTCGTGGCCCTCCGGCAGCACGTCGCCGTGGCCGAGGAGCTTGGCGCCGAGGTGCCGCGACCAGCGCGCAGCATCCCAGCCATCGCGCGCGGTGACCAGCGCCACTTCCTCGAACAGGACGCGGTAATGCGGGTCAGCCAGCAGCGGGTCGAACCGGTCCAGCGCATCCTCCACGTCTGCATCGACCGCGATGACCAGGTTGCGTGCGTTCGCCGCGGTGACCGCATCGACGTCCGCCACGGTTGGATCGAGCTCCAGGACCAGATCCACCCCGGCGTCCAGCAGGGCCTGCCGCAACCGGTCGGACGCCGGGCCCGGCCGCGCGAGCAGTACGGTGCGTGCGTCAGGCGTGCTCACGGCGCTTTCCAAGCAGCTCGTTGACGTTGCGCAGCAGTTCGGCCTCCTGATAGGGCTTGCCGAGGTAGCGGTTCACGCCGAGATCGAACGCGCGCTGGCGGTGCTTGTCACCGGTACGCGAGGTGATCATCACGATCGGTACCTGGCGCATCCGTGGGCTGCGCTTCATCTCCGCAGCCAGCTCGTAGCCGTCCATGCGCGGCATCTCGATGTCGAGCAGCATCAGATCGGGCACGCGCTCTTCCATCTGCTCCAGCGCGTCGATGCCGTCCTTCGCGGTGACGACCTCGAAGCCCTGTCGACCCAGCACGCGGCCGGTGACCTTGCGCATGGTGATCGAGTCGTCCACCACCATGACCAGCGGCACGCTGCCCGCCGCCCCGGCGCGTGGCTGCTGCGGCTCCTCCACCTGCGGCTGTGCCGCGTAACGACGCGCCAGTGGCGCGATGTCCAGGATGATGCGGACCTGACCGTCACCCATGACCGTGGCGCCGAAGAGGCCCGGGATCGAGGCCAGCTGCGGACCGGTCGGCTTCACCACGATTTCGCGGTTGCCGAGGATCTGGTCCACGCCCACGGCGACGCGCAGGTCACCGGCACGCACCAGCAGAAGCGGCACCTGCAGCTGGCCTTCCGCCTTCACCGGCGCCTGGCCAAGCAGGACACCCAGGTCATGCAGCACGTAGTCTTCGCCACCGTAGCGGTGCGTTTGCCCGGCCGCCTGATAGGTCTCGCGATCGGCACGCGAGACGCCGCGGACGGACGCCACCGGTACCGCGAACACGTTGTCGCCGATGCGCACGAACACCGCCTGCGTCACCGCCAGCGTTTGAGGCAAGTGCAGGGTGAAGCGGCTGCCTTCGCCCGTGGTCGAGGCGATTTCCAGGCTGCCACCGATCTGGCGCACTTCGCTGTGCACCACGTCCATGCCCACGCCGCGGCCGGCCAACTGGCTGACCTCGCTGGTGGTGCTGAAGCCGGGCTCGAGGATGAGTCTATCGATCAGGGCGTCGCTCAGCACCGCATCCGGCTGGATCAGGCCGCGCTGCTCGGCACGTGCGCGGATCGCCTCGCGATCAAGCCCGCCGCCGTCATCGGAGACCTCCAGCACCACTTCCGAGCCTTCCTGGCGCACGCTCAGGCGCACTTCGCCGGTGTTGTTCTTGCCGGCGTGGGCGCGGACATCCGGCGCCTCGATGCCATGCGCGACGGAGTTGCGCAGCAGGTGCTCGAGCGGACCAAGCATGCGGTCCAGCACGTTGCGGTCGAGTTCGCCGTGCGCACCCTCCAGCACGAAATGCGCGGACTTCTTGGCGTCCGAAGCCGCTTGGCGGACCACGCGACGCAGGCGCGGCAACACGGTTTCCACCGGCACCATGCGCGTGCGCATCAGGCCTTCCTGCAGTTCGGTGCTGACGCGCGACTGCTGCAGCAACAGCGTCTCGTACTGGCGGGTCAGGTCCTCCAGCGACACCTGCAGGCTGCTGAGGTCGTTGGCGGATTCGTTGAGCGCGCGGGTGAGCTGCTGCTGCGTCGAGAAGCGGTCGAGCTCCAGCGGATCGAACGCCGGGTCGCCGACATCCTGCTCGCGCTGATAGCGCGCCACGATCTGCGCCTCGGTCTCGATGTCGAGGCGGCGCAACTGGTCGCGCAGGCGGGCATTGGTCTGCTCCATTTCGGCCATCGCGCCGCGGAACGCACCAAGCTGCTGTTCCAGGCGCGAGCGATAGATCGCCACCTCGCCGGCGTAATTGACCAGCCGGTCGAGCAGGTCCGCACGGATGCGCACCATCTCCTGGGTGCCGCGCATGCCGGGCTCGGACGCATCCCCGGCCTCCACGATCGGCGCGGAAAGATCACCGAGTTCGACTGCCTGGCTCGGCGGCTCCTGTGCCGCATCGCCTGCGGCTTGAACCTGCTCGCCTCGGGCGCGCTGCATGAGCGCGGCCACCATGGCATCCGCCGGGTGGATGGCGCGTCGCTGACCGACGCGGCCCAGCATCGCATGCAGGCGATCGAGCGCGCCCTCGAGCAGTGGCAGGTCGTCGTCGGCCAGGTCCACGCGTCCCTCGGCAACCGATTCCAGCAGGCTCTCGAGCGCGTGGCCGAGATCGCCCATGGTCATGATGCCGGCCATGCGTGCACCGCCCTTGAGCGTGTGCAGGTCACGCTGGAGCGCCACCAGCGCATCACGGTCGGCGCGGTTGTCGCGCAGGCGCGCCGCGAGGCCGTCGCTGTGATCGAGCAGGTCGTTGCCTTCCTCAATGAAGATGTCGAGCAGGTCCTCGTCGAGCCCGGCCATGTCCAGCGCCCGCGCCGGTCCGATCTCGTCGTCCTGGACCTCCTTGGCTGGCGCTTCTTCCTGACGCTTCGTGGAGGCGAGGCGCTCCGCCTCCATCTGCACGAAGTCGAGGAATTCCTTCTGGCGCAATGCGGCGACATCAGCCTGCTCCTGCAGGCGGCGGGCGGTCAGGTGGGCGGCGTCGATCTGCACGGCGGCCAGCTGCAGCGCGTGTTCATGCGCGTCCTCGCTGCGGCTGGCGGCGAGACGCGCTTCCTCGGCGTGCACCAGCGTCTCGAATTCGTTGGCGCGCAACTGCGCATCGCGGGCCTCGCGCCGCAATTCGTCCACGATCAGGCCGATGGCGGTGGCCGAATCGATCTCGTGGCCGCCCAGACGGGCCTCGATCTCGCGGATCCGGGTCTGGGCGCGGAGTTCGCTCTGGGCGCGCTCTGCCTCCATGGCTTCCATGAGCGCGGCAGAACGCCGCTCCCGCTCGCTGGCTTCCTGTTCCGCCAGCGCCTCGCGTTCTTCCTGCGCGCGCTGCTCGGCGAGGAAGGCAGCCTCGAGCGCCTCCTGTCGGGCCAGGTCATCGTCTTCCACCGCGGCGACGGCAGCCGCGACATGCTCGGCTTCAAGGCTCTCCGCTTCGAGGCGCTGCAGTTCGATGTACTCGGCTTCCAGTCGTTCGGCCTCGCGTTCGGCTTCGACGCGTTCGGCTTCGACGCGTTCGGCTTCGACGCGTTCGGCTTCGACGCGTTCGGCTTCGACGCGTTCGGCCTCGACGCGTTCGGCTTCAACGCGTTCGGCTTCGATACGTTCAGCTTCGATTCGTTCGGCTTCGACGCGTTCGGCTTCGACGCGTTCGGCTTCGACGCGTTCGGCTTCGACG
>JAEXBT010000229.1 GCA_023393895.1 Pseudomonadota bacterium | reverse complement strand
GATGAAGGCTTCGGCGTTGCCGCCAAGATCCACGTAGACATTGCCGCGCTCGACGCGCTTGACGGTGCCGTTGACCAGTTCGCCGACGCGATCCTTCCACGCGTCCACCACCTGCTGGCGCTCGGCCTCGCGCACGCGCTGGACGATCACCTGCTTGGCGGCCTGCGCGGCGATGCGTCCGAATTCGGCGTTCTCGATCTGCTCCTCGATGAAGTCGCCGACCTCGGCGCCCTCGCTCTCATCGACCGCGTCCATCAGGCGCAGCTGGCGGTCCGGCGATTCCATCACCACGTCATCGGCCACCACTTCCCAGCGGCGGAACGTCTCGTAGCTGCCATCGCGCGGATCGATGGCGACGCGGATCGCCACGTCCTGCTCCGGATAGCGCTTCTTCGCCGCCGACGCCAGCGCGGCCTCGATCGCCTCCAGGATGACTTCGTTCGGCACGCCCTTCTCGTTGGCGACCGCATCGACGACCAGCAACAGATCCTTGCTCATTCTTCAGACTCCGCATCGGCGGCCTTGCCCGCCTGCTTGGTGGATTCGGTTTTGCCCGGCTTGGCGCCGGACTTGTTCTTGCCGGGCTTGCCGGCGGCATAGCCCAGCGCCGCCCAGTCCGGGACCAGGCGGGCCTTGTCGATGTTGTCGAAAGCGGCCTCGAACGGCTGGCCATCGACATCGAAACGGATCATCCCGCCCTCGACCGCGACGATGCGGCCGGTCAGGCGGCGGCGGCCGTCCTGCGGCAGCTTCAGCCCGACCTTGGCGGTCTCACCGGCGAAGCGCGCGAACTGCGCGGGCGTGAACAGCGGGCGGTCGATGCCCGGCGAGGAGACTTCCAGCGTGTAGTTGCCGCTGATCGGGTCCTCGACGTCAAGCTGGGCCGACACTTCGCGGCTGACCTGCTCGCATTCGTCGATCCCGACCGCCGGCGCCATCGGCTGGCCGTCCTCACCCGCGACCGACGCGGCATCGGCCGGATAGTCGATGTACAGGCGCAGCACCGCGCCGCCCGGCGCGGGCAGGTACTCGATGCCGAGCAGTTCCAGCCCGAGCGAGGCCACGGTCGGGGCCAGCAACGCGCTGATTTGAGAAGCCTTGTCCATCCAGTGTCCGCAGATCGCGCCAGCTGGCGCCCGAAACGAAGAAAGGGCCCGTTGGGCCCTTTCCGGTATTGCGATGTCCGGTTCCGGCGCTGCGCGCGGGTCGCGCGATTGGCCGAAGGCCCCGGATCGACGATCCCGCTGCCGACCCCGGAAACGACCCCGCGGGGTCGTTTTCAAGCGCGAGATGATAGCGCGCGGTGGCGCTCCCGGCAAGCCATCAAGGGGCCACCCCGGCCGGCGTCCCTCGGCACGTTCAGCGCGGAATCGCCAGCTCTTCCATCCGCAAGAGCTTCCCGGCGGCCCGCGGCTTCGCATCGATGACCGCATCCGCCGGCAACGTGGCGCCATCCAGGTGGGCATCGAGCCGGTCCAGCGCCGCATACACGTATGGCAGCAGCGGCACGTAATGCGGGGTGAACTGCGGCAGCGCGAGGAAGGCATCGAAGTGCTGGGCGCGGCGCACCTGCCAGAAGCGCACCTCGCTGCGGCCGGCCGCACGCGCGGCTGCCACGTAGGGCGCGCTGCTGAAGGCCATGGGGATCAGGCCGTCATCGGTGCCATGCACCACGATCACGGGCAGGCCGGCGCGCGGCGGCGCGGCGCGGGTGGCCGCCACGCTGTCGTGCAATGCCTGCGATGCAGCACCCTCGCCCGTCCACAGACCGCGCAGGCAGCGCATCCCGGGGATGCCAAGCGCAGAGGCCGGGTCCGGATCGACGATCGACACGCCGCTGCCCGGCGGGATGCCGCTCGCATCGGGCCACCACGCGGCGCGTTCGACGGCCGTGGCGGCACGCGGCACGCCGTTCTCCATCGCGGCGAAGCGGTAGCCGCAGGGATGCGCATCGTGCGCGGCACGGGTGTAAGCGGATGCATAGGTCACCGCCACCGAGCGCCACAGGTCGAAGGCACTGCTGCTGGCGCCGGCCACCAGCGCGCCATCGGTCCAGCCGCCGGCGCGCAATTTCTCCAGCGCGGATTTCTGCCGTGCCGCCAGATCCTGGCCGGCGATGAGGCCATCTGCGGCCAGCGCCGCGCACATCGCTTCGGCGTTGGGCTGTGCGGGCAGGCCCAGCGCGGGCAGCGCGCAAGGCATCAGCAGCGCGGCCTCGGTGGTGTAGTCGTACAGCACCCGGGCACCCGGCCCGCCCGACATCACGTTGGGCTCGCCGGCCACCACGCCATCGAGCCAGTCGCCTTCGAGCTCGGCCGCACGCAGCACCGCGCCGCCGCCGTTGGAGATGCCGACCGCCAGCACGCGGGTGTTGTCGAAGGTGAAGGGAGCATTGTCCGGATAGGCCAGCGCCAGGGCACGCAGGCCGAACTCCGCGGCCTGGCGCACGTGCACGCCCCAGCCCGCCTCCGGGTTGTCCTGCGAATGCGCGTGCTTGATGGCGATGCCACTGCCCTGCGGGTTCGCGGGCACGAACGCCGCGGGCGCCCCGGCTTCGGCGACTCGCCCGTCCAGCGCGATGCCCTGCCCGGCATCCAGATCGAAATAGTCGCTGCCCGCGGCCTTGTCTGTATGCACGACCGCGCAGCCGCGCGGCAGGCCCCAAGCGGCACCGACCGCCATCGCGCCGTACACGCCGCGTGAGCCCGAGGCCACGGTCACCACCAGACAGCGCTTGCCTTGGTCGAAGCCATCGGGCACCTGCGCCAGCACGCGGTGTGGATGGCGCGCACCCGGCGCGAACGCGAGGCTGCGATATTCGCGCCCCGGCACATTGGCGAGGCTGCCGTAACTGCTGCCGTAACCGCCGGTCGGCCCCAGATCGGCGATGCCGCGCCAGCTCGCCCAGATCGCGCGACGCCGGAGCTCCGCAGCAGTGGGATGCGCCGGATCCGCGAACGCCGGCGCCGCTGGCGTACGCAGGCCCTCAGCACCCAGTCCAGCGGTGAGCAGGTCATCACCCTCGCGATGGATGCTGGAGAGAACATCGGCGAACGGCTGCGGCATCGTGCCTCCGGAAGTGACGCAAGCCGACAGCGCGAGTGCAATCGGCAGCACGCAGGCGCGCGACGCGCGCGCGCGAAGGTTCGAGGTTTCCATGCCCCGAGGATACGCTGCCATGCATCAGCCAGCATCGTACTTTGGTACCACGCGACGGCGGCGAGCAAGCTGATACCGTGCACGGATGGGCGCGACCTCCCTGCTGATCGCCGATGACCATCCGCTGTTCCGGGCTGCACTGCGCCAGGCCGCGCAGGATGCGCTCGGCAGTGCACTGGTGCTGCACGAGGCCGGCACCCTAGACGAAGTGCTGGCCGGGCTTGATGCCACCCCGGACATCGACCTGGTCCTGCTCGACCTGCACATGCCTGGCAGCCATGGCCTCGCCGGACTGGCGGCGGTGCGCGCGCAGCATCCGGGTGTCGCGGTGGTGGTGGTGTCGGCCAATGAGGACCCGCGGGTGATCCGGCGCGCGCTCGACCACGGTGCGGCCGGCTACCTGCCGAAGAGTTCCGGGCTGAACGAGTTGCGCGAGGCGATTCTCACCGTGATGGATTGCGCGCAATGGCTGCCGCCCACCCTGCGCAGCGCGGTGGCGAACGCCGCATCCGAGCCGGAGGATGCGGCGTTGGCCGCGCGTCTGGCCAGCCTGTCGCCGCAGCAGTTCCGCGTGCTGACGCTGGTGGCCGAAGGACTGCTCAACAAACAGATCGCCGACCGCCTCCAGGTGCAGGAACGCACGGTGAAGGCCCATCTCTCCGCGATCTTCGAACGACTCGGCGTGCGCAATCGCACCCAAGCCGGCGTGGTGTTGCGCGAGCTGGAACTCAAGGATCCGTCGCGCCAGGTGGCTGACTGATCGTTTGCGGCCCCGCGCCCCGGGGACGCGCGGCGAGCAGCCGGTCCAGCATCGACTTCAGCGCCAGCGGGCGTAGCGGCTTCAACAACAGCGGCAAGCCGGCCTCCTGGGCGGCGCCACGCACTGCCCCTGTCTGATCCGCCGACATCAACAGGCACGGTGGCGCGCTGGTCTCACTGGCAAGCCGCTGATGGAGGGCAATGCCATCGTCTCCGCCATCCAGGTGGTAATCGAAGATCCACAGATCCGCAGGCGCGTCGGCGATCGCGCGTCGCGCAGCAATGCCATCGGCACAGGCCAGCACTTCGCAGCCCCAGCCTGACAGGACGGCGCCCAGCGCGGCCAAAGCCGCCGGATCGTTGTCCACGGCGAGCACGCGCAGGCCCGCAAGCCCGCGGGGACGCGCTTGCGCCGCGGCCGGTCCCGCACTGGCGCGCGGCACTTCGATGTGGAAGATGCTGCCACGCCCCAACTGGGTACGCAGGCCGATCGGCGTGTCGAGCACGCCGGCGATGCCGCGGGCGATCGCCAGCCCCAGCCCGAGTCCCTGACCACGGGCGGTTTCGCCACGCCGGAACTCCTCGAAGATCACCTCCTGCTGTTGCAGGCTGATGCCGGGACCGGTGTCATGGACTTCGATGCGAAGCTTCTCGCCGGCCCGGCGCACGCCGATCAGCACGCGCCCACTCGGGGTATGGCGCAACGCGTTCGACAGGAAGTTCTGCAGCACGCGTCGCAACAGTTGCGGATCGCTGCGCACCCAGACGACAGTCGGCACCGCCTCCAGCGACAGGCCCTGCGCCTCGGCGAGTGCGCGGCCCTCCGACAGCAATGGCGCCAGCACCTCAGCGAGCGGGAACGTGCGGAGTTCCGGCACCAGTCCTCCCGCTTCCAGCCGCGACATGTCGAGCAGGTCAGACAACAGGCCGGTGGTGGAGTCCAAGGCGCCGGCGACCTGCGCGGTCAGCCGCTGCGATTCGGGTTCCCGGACACGCTGGCCAAGTGCATCGACGAACAGGTGCGCGGCATGCAGGGGCTGCAGCAGGTCATGCCCGATCGCCGCGAGGAAGCGGCTCTTGGCATCGTTGGCGCGTTCGGCTTCGCGCCGCGCGCCATCAGCCAGTGCCGTGCGTTCGGCGACACGCAGCTCCAGTGTTTCGTTGACGCGCTTGAGGCCTGCCTCGGCCTCACGGAAATCGGTGACGTCGGTGAAGGTGGCGACGAAACCGCCGCCTGGCATCGGGTTGCCGCGGATCTCGATGATGCTGCCATCGGGCAACACGCGCTCGGACAGGTGCGGGGTGCCGGCACGCATGTGGTCGAGTCGGCGCGCGAGCCCGTCCTCGATGTCGCCGCTCCGCGGCGGCAGGCGGTGGAGCGCCCAGCGGCTGGCCTCGGCGATCGGCATGCCGACACTGAGCAGCCCTTCCGGGAAACCGAACATCTCGGCGTAACGACGGTTCCATGCGACCAGCCGCAGATCCGCATCGACCACGCTGATCCCTTGGCTCATGTTCTCGAGCGCCGCTTCCATCAGCCGCTGGTTGAAGCGCAGGTCCTGCGAGGTTTCATCGACGATGTCCGCCACCACCTCCAGCCCGCTTCCGCTCTCGCGCCTCGCGGCATTGAGCAGCAACCGTGCCGAGGCAGCGCCGATCACCGCCGCGAGCTCGTGCTCGACCGCGGCCTCGGCATCCGCCAGTCCGTGCGGCGGTACGTCGCGACCCAGCAACGCATCGACACGCTCCGCCGGAAGGAAACGGTGCGCCAGCCCGCGCAGCACGCCTGGATCAAGCCCGCGCCGGACCCGCCGCTGTACCGGTCGCTGCATCGCGGCCCATGCCCAGGTCACGGCGGCACCGACCAGGAGACTGGTCACCACCGCGCGCCCGAGCCGGCTCCAGCCGGTCAGGGCGAACAGCTGGTCCGGCGCAAGCCAACGCTGGCCCCATGGCCCGTCCTGCAACCATGTCGGTGGTCCAACCGTGGCTTCCAGCATCAATGGCAACGGCAGGGTCCAACCCCAGGCGAGGAAACCCGCGACCACGCCCGCGGTCACCGCCTGCGGCGAGGTCTGCGGCCGCCACATCGCGAAAGCGAGCGCCGGCGCGAGCGTGGCCAGCGCGGAAAAGGAAAGCGCGCCGACATCCGCCAGCGCGGTGTTGCTGGCGATATAGCGGCTGTACGTCCACGCCAGCAGCATGATCGCGAGGATGCCGCCACGCCGCAGCAGCAGCACCATCCCGCGGAGGTCGCCTGCGCCGGATCGACCCCACGCCGGTGACATCCACGGCAGCAGCCAGTGGTTGCCGATCATCAGGCTGAGCGTCAACGTGCTCACCACCACCATGCCGCTTGCGGCACTCAAGCCGCCAAGAAACGCGAGCAACGCCATCCCGGTGTCGCCTGTGGCCAGCGGCAGCGCCAGCACGTAGGAATCCGAAGGCACGGCGTCGCCAAACGCGGCCTGCCCGGCCCGGGCCAGCGGCAGAATCGGCAGGGCGATCAGCACCAGATACAGGGGAAACAGCCAGCGTGCGGTGCGGACGTGACTGGCATCGCGGCATTCGACCACGCCCACGTGGAACTGATGCGGCAGGGTGAACATCGCCAGTGCGCCCAGCAGCACCAGTGGCAGGAAGCCGTCGCCCGAGGACGGCGGCACTTCGAGCGCCGCGATGCGCTCGCCGTAATGGCGCCACGCGAACACGCCGACCACCAGCATCGCCCCGAGCTTGAACAGCGAGTCGAAGGCCATCGCCAGCACCAGGCCGCGGTTGTGCTCGGCCGCGTTGGCATGGCGCGCGCCGAAGGCGATCGCGAAAGCCGCCATCGCCAGCGCCACGTACAGCGTGCTGTCGGGCCAGGGTTGGCCGCCCTCGCCGGCATGGCCCACCAGCATTTCAAAGCCGGACGTCACCGCGCGCAACTGCAGCGCGATGTACGGGATCAACCCCAGTGCCGCGACCAGCGTGACCGTCGCCGCCAGCCACGGATCCTTGCCGAGCCGGGACGCGATGAGATCCGCCAGCGAGGTCGCGTTGAGCGAACGTGCCAGCTTGACCATCCGCACCAGCAGGCCCGCAGCGAACAGGTAGAGCAGCAGCGTGCCGACGAACGTGGGCGGCAGCGGCCAGCCATAACGCCCGGCCTGGGTCACCGTGCCGAAGAACGTCCATGACGTGCAATACACCGCCAGCGACAGCGCGTAGACCTGCGGCCAGCTCCGTGAAAGCAAAGCCGGCCGGCGCTCGGCCATCAGCGCGACAGCGAACATCAGCAGCAGCCAGGCGAAGCTCGCCGCGATCACCCATGGCGCGCTCAGCATGGCGTGCGGGACCTTGGCGATGCGCGCGGACTCATCGTCTCAGGATAGCCGGAAACACGAACGCCACCGGGCTTCCGGTGGCGTTCGTGGTGCAACGACTTGCCGATGGGATCAGAAGTCGTAGCGGGCGGTCAGCGTGTACTGCCGCGGCGGGCCGTAGAAGCCGGTCAGCACACCATAGGCCGGGATGTTGTAGCCGGTGGTGCGGTACTCCTCGTCGGTCAGGTTGCTGCCCTGCAGCGACAGCGTCCACGCCGCATTCGGCTTCCAGATGACACCGGCGTTCAGCAGGCCGTAGGACGGTTGGTAGATGTCGCGACTGAGGTCGGTGGTCGGGTAGGTGCCGGTCTGGTAGCTGTAGCCGACGCGGGTCGACAGACTGCCACCATTGGCCAGCTCGGTGCGCCACTCGGCGTTGATCGCGCCCGAGAATTCCGGCGCATTGGTGAAGTACTGGCTATCGGCGATGTTGACGCCGCGATCGATGAACTCGTCGTACTTCGCGTCCAGCCAAGCCAGGTTGCCGCTGATCAGCCAGTTAGCGTTCGGCATCCACTGGTACTCCACCTCCGCACCGTTGACGGTGCCTCGGCCGGCGTTGGTGAAGTCGCCAAAGAAGCTCTGGCTACCATCGGGCAAGGTGAAGCTGGTAAACACCGACAGCTGGATGTCCTTGTAGCGATTGTGGAATGCCGCCAGGTTGAGGAACAGCGTGTTGTCGAGCAGACCCATCTTGGTCCCGAACTCGTAGCTGTCGACCACTTCGTCCGAGAACGGCTCGCCCGAGCGCGGCACTGCGGTGGTGTTGGCGCGGATGTTGTAGCCGCCCGACTTGAACCCGCGCGATGCCACGCCGTACAGCATGATGTCCGGGGTGACCTGGTAGTTGAGCGAAACCTTCGGCGAGACGTTCTTGAAGTTCACCGTCTTGTCGAAGTTGGCCGCCGTGCCCCACGAGGTCTGGTAGTCGAGGCCGGTGTAGAACCGGTTCAACGCAATCGCGTGCTTGTCCTCGTCGGTATAGCGGGCGCCGACATCAAGCGCGAACCGGTCGGTGATGTCGAAGGTCCAGTCCGCATAGACGGCAACGGACTTGGTGTTGACTACGCCTTGGGTGTCGCCGAACAGCGGGTTGGTGAAGCCGATCGGCACCAGCGGATTGAAGAAGTGGTTCTTGACCTGGCCACCCGCGTCGCCGTTGAACGCATACACGCCGATCACACCGCGGGCGCGGCCGCCACCGTCGTAGTTGGCCTGCAACTCGTGGCTGACCTGGCTGTCGTAGTAGTGGGCGTACACGTCGACCAGGGTTGCCGAGGTGTTGTCGAAATCGATCGCGGTGTCCGTATCGGATTCGCGCTTGGCTGCCACATACTTGAACGCCCAGTTCTCGCTCGGCCGCCAGTTCATGGTCGCCGACATCCCCTTCATGGTGGTGTCGTTGATGTTGCGCATCGCGCTGCGGATGTCGTAGCGGCTGGCCATCGGCGGCTCGGACGGCGCCAGCACGTTGGGTGCCAGCATCTTCGAGCCGCGCATGCCCGACTTGTCGTCCATCCAGTCCAGGGTGAACTGGACGTCGAAGTCGTCGTGCGAGAACGCACCCACGTGCAGGCGGGCCGCAGTGATGTCCTTGTCGCTGACGTCCTCGCCCTGGCGGTTGACGATCTCGCCATAGCCATCACGCGTCATGTTGGCCACCGCCAGGCGCGCGCGAAGCCCGCTGTCGCGGCCACCGATCGAGCCGCCGAAGGCTGCCTTGACGTCGCGCTGGGCATGGTTGCCCACGGTCAGCGACGCGAAACCCTCGGGATCCCTCGGAAGGGCCTTGGAGATGTACTTGATGGCGCCGCCGATCGTGTTCTTGCCGTACAGCGTCCCCTGCGGACCGCGCAGCACTTCGATGCGGTCGACGTCGAACACGTCGAGCAGCGCACCCTGCGGACGCGCGATGTAGACATCGTCAAGATAGATGCCCACGCCCGGGTCCACGCCCCACAGCGGGTCGGCTTGGCCAACGCCACGGATGTAGGCGGTCACGGTACTGGTGGAGCCGCGGGCGGCGTAGATCGTCAGGTTGGGAACCTGCGCGTCGAGGTCACCCAGATCCTTGACGTTGAGCTTGTCGATCGTTTCCGGGGTGAAGGCGGTGACGGCCACCGGTACTTCCTGCAGGGTTTCCTCGCGCTTGCGTGCGGTCACCACCACGCGGTCCAGGCTGCGCTCCTCGGACTGCGGCCCTTCCGGCGCCTGCTGCGCCGTTGCCGTCGGCGCGACGAAGGCGGAACCCGCCAGTGCCATGGCGATCGCCATGCTCAAACCATTGCTTTTCATGCGCCCTCCTGGGGAACGATGTGATGCCTGCGGCCCCCTGCCGCGGTTGAGCGCATCATCGGGCCGGGCCCGCGCCGGCGGCATCGTACCTTCGGACAATGGGACCGCCGTCCCCGGCCCGCGACACTGCCCCTCGCCCTCCGACCACCGGAGAACGGGGAGTTGTCGATGTCGTTCCTGATCGTGCTGGCCGCGCTGTGCTT
>JAEXBT010000209.1 GCA_023393895.1 Pseudomonadota bacterium | reverse complement strand
TTTGTGCTCGGATGGCATCGTCGACGTGGGAGGGCGGAGCCCGCCTTCCCGCTGGCGGCGACGCTGGCGGGCGGCGCACTCGCTTCACTGGCATGGAACGGCCACGCGGCCGCTGGCGAGGGCGTGGCAGGCGCGGTCCGGCTTGTTGCGGGCCTCGTCCATCTGCTCGCGGCAGGCGGCTGGATCGCAGCGGTCCTGATGTTCCTGTGGATGCTCCTGCGCGGCAAGAAGGCCTCCAACAGCGGGCGTCTGCGATCAACGCATGACTTTCTGCATGGATTCTCGACGCTGGGAACGATTTTCGTTGCTGCGCTCATCGTGTCCGGCATCGCGCATTACGGTGATCTCACCGCCTGGTCGTTGTCGACGCTGCTGCAGAGCACCTACGGAAACCTGCTGCTGTTCAAGCTTGTCCTGTTCGCTGGGATGGTGGGCTTGGGGGCGCTGCACCGATGGGTGCTGGTGCCGCGCCTGGGACGGGCGCTGACCAGCGGAGACCATGTGCAGGAGGCGCATGCTCTGCGGCAGAGCGTTACGGCCGAGGCCGCACTGGCCATCTTGATCGTGATTGTTGTTTCAGTGCTTGGGACGCTCAGCCCTGTGTAGGGGTTGCAATCCATACGGCAGCTCGAGGCTGGCACCGAAGGCAACGGGCATCAGCGCGGGGGCCGCACCACTTGACTCTGGACCGTGGTCAAGGGCACACACTCGGAATCTGGTCTAGCGGAGCGCCCACCATGCAGATAGGTCAACTCGCCAAGCGGACACACGTGCCCATCGACACGATCCGCTACTACGAGAGCCACGGCATCCTGCCCGCCCCTGCCCGTCGCAATTCGGGATATCGATCCTACGGCGACGCCGACGTGGCGCGCCTGCATTTCGTGCGTCGCGCCAAGGCGCTCGGCTTCACGCTGCGCGAGATCAGCGAGCTGCTGCAGCTCTCCGGGCGGTCGGGTGAGGACATGGCGGGGGTGCGTGGGTCGGCGGCGGCACGCCTCGCCGACGTCGAGCGCAAGCTGGACGAACTCACCCGCATCCGCGATGGGTTGCGCCAACTCGTCACCGCCTGCCCTGGGCATGGCGGTGTCGAGAACTGCCCGATCCTGGGCGCCTTGTTGAAGGAAGACGCATGAACACGCACGAGTCCCACCAGCAGGCCCACGGACATGGCGGCAACACTGCCGCGCACGCGCCTGAAGGCGGCCAGCAAACCGCGCCGCCCGGAATGGTGACGGATCCGGTCTGCGGCATGAACGTCGATCCGAAGTCCTCGCCCCACCACGCCGAACATGCCGGCACGACATACCACTTCTGCTCGGGGGGCTGCCGCACGAAGTTCGTCGCCGCCCCCGGCAAGTACCTCGCTCCGACTTCGGCCGAGCCTGCGCCTGCGGTTCCGGGCGCCATGTACATCTGCCCGATGCATCCCGAGATCCGCCAGGATCATCCCGGCACCTGCCCGATCTGCGGCATGGCACTGGAGCCGGAGATGCCCGGGCTTGACGACGAAGAGAACCCGGAGCTCGTCGACTTCAGCCGCCGCTTCTGGTGGACGCTGCCGCTGACGCTGGTCGTGCTGGTACTGGCCATGGTCGGTCACCGGTTCGCCTGGCTGCCGACCGATGTGCGGACCTGGCTAGAGCTGGTGCTCACCGCGCCAGTGGTGCTCTGGGCCGGCTGGCCGTTCTTCGTTCGCTGCGTCCAGTCGATCCGCAACCGCAGCCCGAACATGTGGACGCTGATCGGGATCGGCGTAGCGGCTGCCTTCGGCTACAGCGTCGTCGCGACCGTGGCCCCCGGCCTGTTCCCGGACTCGTTCCGCGAGCACGGCCGCGTGGGCGTGTACTTCGAAGCCGCCGCGGTGATCGTCTCGCTCACCCTGCTCGGGCAGTTGCTGGAGCTGCGGGCCCGCTCCAGGACGTCTGCCGCGATCAAGTCGCTGCTGGGCCTCGCACCGAAGACCGCTCGCCGCCTGCGCGACGACGGCACCGAGGAGGACATCGAGCTGAGCCACGTCCATGTCGGCGACCGCCTGCGTGTGCGCCCCGGCGAGAAGGTCCCCGTCGACGGCAAGGTGCTGGAAGGCCGATCCAACATCGACGAGTCGATGCTGACCGGCGAACCGATCCCGGTCGAGAAGGCGGCCGGCGACAGGGTCATCGGCGCCACCATGAACGCCACGGGCAGCCTGGTGATCCAGGCCCAGAAGGTCGGTTCGGAAACCGTGCTGTCGCAAATCGTGCAACTGGTGGCGCAGGCGCAGCGCTCGCGTGCGCCGATGCAGCGCATGGCCGACAAGGTCGCCTTCTGGTTCGTGCTCGCGGTGCTGGCGATCGCGGTCGCCACGCTGCTGGTCTGGGGATTCTTCGGCCCGGAGCCGTCGTGGACCTACGCCGTGCTCAACGCGGTGTCGGTGCTGATCATCGCCTGCCCCTGCGCGCTGGGCCTGGCGACGCCAATGTCGATCATGGTGGCCACCGGCCGCGCCGCGCAGGGCGGCGTGCTGTTCCGCGATGCCGAGGCGATCGAGAACTTCCGCCGCATCGACACGCTCATCGTCGACAAGACCGGCACGCTCACCGAAGGCAGGCCCGCGTTCCGGGAGACGATTGCGGCGAATGGTTTTACGGAGGACGAGGTGCTGCGCCTGGCTGCCAGCCTGGACCAGGGCAGCGAACACCCGCTGGCCGATGCCATCGTCGCCGAGGCGCGTCGTCGCGGCCTGGCGTTGGAGACGCCGCAGGACTTCGAATCGTCCACCGGCATCGGCGTGCGCGGCACGGTAGGGGCGCTCACGCTGGCGATCGGCAACACACAGCTGATGCGGGAACAGGGCGTCGACCCAGCCTCGCTGCAGGCGCAGGCCGAGACGCTGCGTCACGAAGGCGCGAGCGTCATGTACCTTGCGGTCGACGGGGCCCTGGCCGGACTCATCGCCGTGGCCGACCCGATCAAGGCCTCCTCGCGCGAAGCCATCCGGGCCCTGCAGGCTGACGGCCTGCGCATCGTGATGGCCACCGGCGACGGCGTGGCCACCGCAAATGCCGTCGCGCGCGAACTGGGCATCGACGAGGTGCACGGCGAGGTGCGACCGAAGGACAAGATCGACCTCGTGCAGCGGCTGCAGGCAGAAGGCCACAGGGTCGCGATGGCCGGCGACGGCATCAACGACGCCCCGGCACTGGCCGGCGCCGACATCGGCATCGCCATGGGCACCGGCACGGACGTCGCCATGTCGAGCGCGCAGGTGACCTTGGTCAAGGGCGACCTGCGCGGCATCGTGCGCGCGCGCAAGCTGTCCAGTGCCACCGTGGCGAACATGAAGCAGAACCTGACCTTCGCATTCCTCTACAACGCACTCGGCGTCCCGATCGCCGCGGGCGTGCTGTATCCGGTGTTTGGCCTGCTGCTCAGCCCGATGGTGGCGGCGCTGGCAATGAGCCTCAGTTCAGTATCGGTGGTAGCTAATGCTCTTCGACTGGGCAAGACCCGGTTCGAATAACTGCCAGGCGGGTGTGCCGGGAACCGCGCCCATGGCATCACAATCACGTTCCCTGGAGCTCATCAAATGAAAATTGCAGCCATGGCGTCAGCGTTGCTCCTGTCACTGGCCGTCGTTACCCCGGTGGCAGCCGCCGAGCCGCCGGCAAAAGACCGCGCCGCACACGAATCTCACAAGCAGGCCACCGGAGCGCAGGATTTCGCCGCTCTGGACAAGAACAAAGACGGCTCGCTGTCGAAGGAAGAGATGGCGAAACATCCGATGGCCGCACACTTCGGCATGATGGATACAGACAAGAATGGCAAGCTGAGCAAGAGCGAATACGAAAGCATGTAGGAGCTATGTCGCCCGGCTACGGCCATTCGACCTAGGGTGCTGCGACCAGCGCGGGGGCGAACCCGCCGCCAGGCGTGCGGAAGTTGGTGGTCTGCCTCTGGTCCAAACGCGCCGAAAACCTCAGCGGCATTCCTCGGGAGGCGTAACAGCGGATGTCGATCTTCAGCTGCCAAGCTTTCTGCCCATTCTGCGCTCGCCCGGCGGTACCAGTTGCTGCGCGATGTGGGGATTGATGGCGGCATGGGGGTTTGCGGAACCGTGGCCGGTCACACGCTTGCGCTGGGCAATACCGCACTCATGGACGACCTGGGCGCCAACCCGGCGCGCACGTCGACGTGGCCGAACGGATGCGTCGCGAGGGCACCAGCGCCATGTTCCTCGCCGTTGACGGTCGACTGGCGGGCCTGATCGCTGTCGCCGACCCGATCAAGACATCGGCCGCGACCGCCATCTACGAGCTGCACGCCGCCGGGCTGCGCAGCGACCGGCGACGGGCTCACCACCGCCCAGGCCCTGGCCACCGACCTAGGCCTGGACGAGGTGCATGGTGGCCGCAGCCGACGTCGGGAGCGCCATGGGCACATGCACCGACGTCGCGATGTCCAGTGCCCAGATCACCCTGGTCAAGGGCGACCTGCGGGGCATCCTGCGCGCCCGGAAGATCTCCCAGGCCACCGTGGCCAACATGAA
>JAEXBT010000134.1 GCA_023393895.1 Pseudomonadota bacterium | reverse complement strand
ACCGTCGATGTCGGTCGACCACCTGCGTCGGCTGATCGAGGTGCTCAATCCGGACAACGAACCCGGCCGGCTGACCCTGATCCACCGGATGGGTGCGCAGGTCATCGGTGAGAAGCTGCCGCCGCTACTCGATGCCGTGCGCCGTGAAGGCGCGCGCGTGCTGTGGGTCTGTGATCCGATGCACGGCAACACCGAGAACAGCAGCAACGGCTACAAGACGCGGCGTTTCGGGAACATCCGTGACGAGATCGAACGGGCCTTCGACCTGCACGCGGCGGCAGGCACCCAGCTGGGCGGCATTCATCTGGAGCTGACCGGCGAGGACGTCACCGAATGCACCGGCGGCGCGCGTGACCTCACCGACAGCGATCTCGAGCGTGCCTATCGCTCGACCGTTGATCCGCGCCTCAACTACGAGCAGGCGCTGGAGATCGCGATGCTGATCGGGCGCAAGTTCCAGCAGCTGGCGCAGCCGTTGCGGCGCTGAACACCGGCTTCAATCCTCTGGCGACTCGATGGCGATCGTCGGCAGGTAGCGCGGCGAGCGCCGAGCGCGGCTGGCCTGTTCGAAGGCATGGCCAAGTGCCAGCAGGCGCGCTTCGCTCCACGCGGCGCCCAGGAACGCCAGCCCGAGCGGCAGGCCGCGGGCATCGCCCATCGGCACGGTGAGGCTGGGCGTGCCTGCCACCGCGGCTGCGCCGTAACCGGCGAAGGTGAAGTGGTCACCGTTTATCGGATCGATCAGCCAGGCCGGCGACATCGCGGGCGTGACCAGCGCGTCGAGCCGATGCGCACGCAGCACCGCCTCGATGCCTTCCGCACCCGCCAGCCTGCGTGCCTTCGCCTTGGCACCAAGATACTCGGCGTCGTCGAGCCCGCCCTTGGCCTGCGCCTGCTCGAGGATTTCCTGCCCGAAGAACGGCATCGCCTCCCTGGCATGCGCGCGGTTCCATTCGATCAGTGCCGCCAGTGATGACAGGGGCGCGGCGCGCGTGCGCAGGTAACGATCAAGGCCGTCCTTGAACTCGTACAGCAAGACCTGGTATTCGACATCGTTCCACTGTCCGGCAGTGGGGATCTCCACGTCCACCAGCGTCGCGCCACGCGACTTGAGTGTCGCCAGTGCCAGTGCGTAGGCGGCGTCAACATCCGGCTGCCTGCCGGCACTCCCGCGCAAGACGCCGATGCGTGCTCCCTTGAGCGCGTTGCCGTCCAGCGCGTGCAGGTAGTCGGGCAAGTGCCTCGGCCGTCCGGGCAGCGCATCGGCGAAGTCGGATGGATCCGCGGCGGCGATGGCCTGCAGCAGGATCGCCGCATCTCGCACGTTGCGCGTCATCGGCCCGGCAGTGTCCTGCGAGGCCGAAATCGGGATGATGCCGTCGCGGCTGACCAGCCCGACCGTTGGCTTCAGGCCCACCAGTCCGGCCACAGCGGCGGGGCAGAGGATGCTGCCGTCGGTCTCGGTGCCGATGCCGACCACCGCCATGCCCGCCGCGATCGCGCTGCCGGTGCCCGAGCTGGAGCCGCAGGGCGAGCGGTCGAGCGCGTAGGGATTGCGGGTCTGTCCGCCACGCGAGCTCCAGCCCGAGGTGGAGCGGCTGGATCGGAAGTTGGCCCATTCGCTCAGGTTGGTCTTGCCAAGGATCACCGCCCCGGCTGCGCGCAGCCGCTGGACCAGGAAGGCGTCGTTGCGCGGCCGATGGGAAGAGAGCGCGAGCGACCCGGCCGAGTTCACCATCGGCACCGCGTCGATATTGTCCTTCAGCAATACAGGGATACCGTGCAGCGGCCCGCGCAGCCTGCCCGCGCGGCGCTCGTCGTCCAGCTGGCGCGCGTCGGCCAGTGCGTCGGGGTTGAGTTCAATGACCGCGTTGAGCCGAGGGCCGGCGTCGTCCAAGGCGGCGATCCGTGCGAGGTGGTCGCGGGTGATGCCGAAGCTGCTCGCTTCGCCCGCGCGCATCTGCGTCTGCAGGCTGGCGATGTCGGCTTCGGCGAGATCCGGGTGCGGCACTTGCCAGGGCTGCGACTGCGCCCGTCCCGCGGCGAGGAGGAGGGCAAGCGCGGCAAGGAGGCGAAGCATGGCGATCTCCGACGGGCGTGGTCACCAAAGCATCGCGCCGATGCGGGCTTCGCACAAATCTCAGCCGTTGGGCAGGCTGCGTCGACGCTTGAGGAGGTCGCGCGCCAGCACCCAGACGATCAGCAGGTTGATCGCGACCGCGAGCGCCGCCAGCCAGTGCCGGTGGCGCACGAAAGCGGTGATGTCGAAGGGGAGGTACGCCGATGCCGACAGCGCGCCCAGCCAAGAGGCCCAAGCGCGTGCGCGCAGCAGGCCCCAGCCTTCGATGAGATGCAGGACGCCATACAGCGCGGCGATGGTCGCGGCGATGTGGATGCCGGCAGGATTGATCACGTTCGCCAGCCAGCCGGTGATGCCTGCGGCGGGATCCAGCTGGAAATGCGTGAACAGCGCCTGCAACGCATGCTGCAGCGGGGCCGGCCCGAGCAATTCAAGGCCGCTGGCGGCGACCAGCGCGAGCGCGCCCTTGGCCATCTCGACCAAGGCAATCGTGCGCAGGCCCGGATGGGCGTCCGGATCCGGGTTGTAGGCCGTTTCGGGAGCCGTGGCGCCGCGATCGCTGTCCATTGGGTCAATGCGCCGCGGGCTGCTTTCTCAGCCTCAGGCGGCGCGGCTGGCCCGCTTGCGGTCCACTTCGCTGCGCAGCTTCTTGCGCAGGCGGATCGCCTTCGGGGTGACTTCGACCAGCTCGTCGTCGTCGATGAACTCCAGCGCCTGCTCCAGCGAGAACCTCACCGGCGGGGTCAGCGCCAGTGCATCGTCCTTGCCAGCGGCGCGGAAGTTGGTGAGCTGCTTGGCGCGCAACGCGTTGACGGTGAGGTCGTTGTCCTTGGCGTGGATGCCGACCAGCTGGCCCTCGTAGATCTCTTCCTGCGGCTCGACGAACAGGCGGCCACGCTCCTGCATCGCCATCTGCGCGTACGCGGTGGAGGTGCCGGTGTCGTTGGAGATCAGCACGCCGTTCTGGCGCTGGCCGATCGCGCCATCGGCCTTCGGCCCGTAGTGGTCGAACACGTGGAACAGCAGGCCGCTGCCGGAGGTCAGCGTCTTGAACTCGGTCTGGAAGCCGATCAGTCCGCGCGCGGGAATGATGAACTCCATGCGCACGCGGCCCTTTCCATCGGGTTCCATGTTCTGCAGCAGCGCCTTGCGCTCGCCCAGCCGCGA
>JAEXBT010000118.1 GCA_023393895.1 Pseudomonadota bacterium | reverse complement strand
GAGCACCCCCGCCGCCAACGTCCCCGCCAGCCAGCCCGAAAACAGCCCGCTGCGCTTCGTCACCGCCGCCAGTCTTTTCGACGGCCATGACGCCGCCATCAACATCATGCGCCGGCTGATCCAGGGGCAGGGCGCGGAGGTGGTGCACCTGGGCCACAACCGCTCGGTCGAGGACGTGGTCCGCGCCGCGCTGCAGGAAGACGCCGACGGCATCGCGCTGTCCAGCTATCAGGGCGGCCACGTCGAGTACTTCAAGTACATGGTCGACATGCTGAAGGAGCGCGGCGCGGCCCACATCCGCGTGTTCGGCGGCGGCGGCGGCACCATCACCCCGGAGGAAATCGCCGAGCTGCAGGCCTACGGCGTCGAGCGCATCTACCACCCCAACGACGGCATGAAGATGGGGCTGGTGGAAATGATCGAGGACGTGGTGCAGCGTGCCGAGAACGCGCGCCAGCCGGTCGAAACGCCGCAGTCCGTCGCGCTGGAGGATGAAATCGCCATCGGCCGGATGCTGAGCGCCATCGAGGACGGCCTGCTGGACGAGGGCCAACTGGCCAGCCTGCGCAAGCAGTGGCTGCTGGCCGGCGGCAAGACGCCGGTCATCGGCATCACCGGCACCGGCGGCGCGGGCAAATCCTCGGTCACCGACGAGCTGCTGAACCGCTTCCTCGCCAATTTCCCGCAGATGCGCATCGCCGTGATCTCGGTGGACCCGACCCGTCGCCGCACCGGCGGCGCGCTGCTGGGCGACCACATCCGCATGAACTCGCTGCGCTCGCACCGCGTGTTCATGCGTTCGATGGCGACGCGGCGCCAGCACTCGGCCACCAACGTGGTGTTGAAGGACAGCATCGGCTTCCTGAAATCGCTGGGCTACGACCTCGTCATCGTCGAGACCGCCGGCATCGGCCAGAGCGATTCGGAAATCGTGGACCTGGTCGACTTCCCGATGTACGTGATGACCAGCGACTACGGCGCGGCCAGCCAGCTGGAAAAGATCGACATGCTCGATTTCGCCGAGCTGGTGGTGTTGAACAAGTTCGACAAGCGCGGCGCCGAGGACGCGCTGCGCGACGTGCGCAAGCAATGGAAGCGCAACCGCGTGGCGTTCCAGACGCCCGACGAGGACGTGCCGGTCTATCCGACCATCGCCAGCCAGTTCAACGATCCGGGCGTGTCGTGGATGTTCGCCAACCTGACCCGCCTGCTGCGCGAAAAGCTTTCGCTGCCGGCGGCCAAGTGGACGCCCGGCATCGATACCTCGCTCAAGGAGCCACGCGCCACCGTCCTGATCCCCAGCAGCCGCGTGCGTTACCTCGCCGAAATCGCCGAGCAGGGTCGGGCGATCAATGCCCGCATCGAATCCCAATCGGAAATCGCCGATCGCGCCCAGTCGCTGTGGCAGGCACTGGAAGAACTGGCCGATGTGAAACTGCCGGAACGACTCGGCCTGTACCCGGCCGATGCGCTGGTGGAAGAGGGCGACCGTTCGCTTGCCACCCTGCGCCAGCGTTACAACGATGCCATCCAGTCGCTGGATTCCGAAGCGCTGAAGCTGCTGCGGGAATGGCCGGCGCGATTGAAGTCGATCACCGACGACGTCAACGAATACCAGGTGCGCGACAAGACCATCCGCGTGGAAAACTACCGCGAATCGCTGAGCCACCAGAAGGTGCCGAAGATTGCGGCGCCGACCTATCGCAGCTGGGGCGAATTGCTGACCTTCCTGCAGAAGGAAAACCTGCCCGGCGCGTACCCGTACACCGGTGGCGTGTATCCCTACCGCCGCACCGGCGAGGATCCGATCCGCATGTTCGCCGGCGAAGGCACGCCCGAGCGCACCAACCGCCGCTTCCATTACCTCTCGCTGGGCCAGCCGGCGGCGCGCCTGTCCACCGCCTTCGACAGCGTCACCCTGTACGGCGAAGACCCGGCGCCGCGCCCGGACATCTACGGCAAGATCGGCAACTCCGGCGTCAACATCCCCACGCTGGACGACATGAAGAAGCTGTACTCCGGCTTCGACCTGTGCGCGCCGACGACCTCGGTCTCGATGACCATCAACGGCCCGGCACCGATCATCCTCGCGATGTTCATGAACACCGCCATCGACCAGCAGGTGGAGAAGTACCTGAAGGCCGACGACGCCCGCTGGGCCGAGGCGGAAAAGAAGATCGCCAAACTGTTCGAAGGCCGCGAGCGCCCTCGATATTCGGGTGAATTGCCGCAGGGCAACGATGGCTTGGGCCTCGGATTGCTCGGCCTCACCGGCGACCAGCTGGTCGATGCCGCGACCTACGCCCGCATCAAGGCCGAGACGCTGAAGACCGTGCGCGGCACCGTGCAGGCCGACATCCTCAAGGAAGACCAGGCGCAGAACACCTGCATCTTCAGCACCGAGTTCGCCCTGCGCATGATGGGCGACATCCAGCAGTACTTCGTCGACCACGGCGTCCGCAACTTCTACTCGGTGTCCATTTCCGGCTACCACATCGCAGAAGCCGGGGCGAACCCGATCTCGCAGCTGGCGTTCACCCTCAGCAACGGCTTCACCATCGTCGAGTATTACCTCGCGCGCGGGATGAAGATCGACGACTTCGCGCCCAACCTGAGCTTCTTCTTCAGCAACGGCATGGATCCGGAGTACACCGTCATCGGCCGCGTCGCCCGCCGCATCTGGGCCCGCGCCATGCGCGAACGCTACGGCGCCAGCCCGCGCAGCCAGATGATGAAGTACCACATCCAGACCAGCGGCCGCTCCCTGCACGCGCAGGAAATCCAGTTCAACGACATCCGCACCACGCTGCAGGCCCTGTACGCGCTGTTCGACAACTGCAACAGCCTGCACACCAACGCCTACGACGAAGCCATCACCACGCCGACCGAGGAGTCCGTGCGCCGCGCGGTGGCAATCCAGATGATCATCAACAAGGAGCTGGGGCTGAACTTCTGCGAGAACCCCTGGCAGGGCAGCTTCATCGTCGACAAGCTGACCGACATCGTGGAAGAGGCCGTCTACAAGGAGTTCGAGGCCATCAGCGAGCGCGGCGGCGTGCTGGGCGCGATGGACACCATGTACCAGCGCGGCAAGATCCAGGAAGAGTCGCTGTATTACGAGCACAAGAAGCACGACGGCAGCCTGCCGCTGGTGGGCGTCAACACCTTCCTGCCCAAGGAACACGGCGGCGACATCGTCACCGAGATCGAGCTGATCCGCTCCACGGAAGAGGAGAAGGGGCAGCAGATCGCGAACGTGGCCGGCTACCAGGGCAATCGCAACGGCTACGCCGAAGACGGGCTCAAGGCCCTGCAGTCGACCGCACGCGAGCGGCGGAACGTGTTCGAGTCCTTGGTGGAGGCGGTGAAGTCACATTCGCTGGGGCAGATCTGCTATGCGCTGTATGAGGT
>JAEXBT010000111.1 GCA_023393895.1 Pseudomonadota bacterium | reverse complement strand
GGTCGGTGCGAGTGCGGCCGGTCTTGAGGTGCTCTCGCGCAAGGGCGAGTGGGTGCCGTACACGGCCGAGCCCGGCACCATCGTCGTGAACATCGGTGACATGCTGCAGCGGCTCACCAACCACGTGTATCCGTCGACCACGCACCGGGTGACCAATCCGCCGGGCGAGGAGGCGCGCAAACCGCGTTACTCGACGCCGTTCTTCCTGCATCCCAACCCCGATTTCCTGATCGACGTGTTGCCGCAGTGCGTGAGCGCCGACAATCCGAACCGCTATCCCGAACCCATCACCGCGCACGATTACCTGCTGGAGCGCCTGCGCGAAATCAAGCTGGCCTGAGCGGCCACCCGTCACTGCATCGAGAGGATTCCCATGCGTCGAAAGATTGCCGCTGGCAACTGGAAGTTGAATGGTTCCCGCGCTTCCGCCAGCGAACTGCTGGCTGCGCTGGAGGTGCCGGCCGGCGATGCCGCGCAGGTGCTGGTCTGCCCGCCGATGCCGTATCTGGCGGAACTGGTCACGGCGTTCGCGGACAAGGGCATCGCATTCGGCGCGCAGGACGTGAGCGCACACGAGAAGGGGGCCTTTACCGGCGAAGTGTCTGCGGCGATGCTGAAGGATGTCGGCGCCACCCACGTGCTGGTCGGCCACTCCGAGCGCCGCGAGTATCACGGGGAATCCAGCGAACTGGTGGCGAGGAAGTTCGTCGCCGCCAAGGCCGCCGGCCTGGTGCCGGTGCTGTGCGTGGGCGAGACGCTCGACGATCGGGAGGCCGGACGGACCGAGACGCGGATCGGCGAGCAGCTCGACGCGGTGTTCGAGGCGGCGGGCGCGCAGGCGCTTGAGGGCGCGGTCGTGGCCTATGAGCCGGTCTGGGCCATCGGCACCGGGAAGACCGCCAGCCCGGCCCAGGCGCAGGAAGTGCACGCCTACATCCGTGGCCAGGCCGCGGCACGGGATGCTAAGATTGCCGGCTTGCTGCCGATCCTCTATGGCGGCAGCGTCAAGGCCGACAACGCCGCCGAGCTGTTCGCGCAGCCCGATGTCGACGGCGGCCTGGTCGGAGGCGCCTCGCTGGTCGCCGCCGATTTCAACGGCATCATCGCCGCGGCGGTGGCCCCACGGAACTGAAACACATGCTGCTCTGGATCCTCAACATCTTCTACGTGCTGATCGCGATCGCGATGATCGCGCTCATCCTCATGCAACGCGGTGCCGGTGCGCAGGCGGGTTCGGGCTTCGGTGGCGGCGCGTCCGGCACCGTGTTCGGCGCGCGCGGCGCGTCCAACTTCCTGTCCAAGAGCACGAAGTGGCTGGCCGTGGCCTTCTTCGGCATCACGCTCGGCATGGCGTGGCTGCATCTGCAGGGCGTGCGTTCCTCCAACCGCCAGGCCACCGATCTCGGCGTGATGGCGGGCCAGCCGCAGAACGATGCGCGCCCCGCACCCGCGGTGCCGCAGGCGCCGGTCGTGCCTTCGGCGCCGGCCATCCCGCAGGCCGCACCCGAAGCGCCCGTGGTGGTGCCCCCTGCCACGCAAGCTCCGGCCGCGTCCGCGGAAAAACCCGCGCAAGGCGGCTGACAACGCATTACAATATCGGCTTCCATCCGCATTCATGTGGAAGGAAACCATGCCCAGGTGGCGGAATTGGTAGACGCACTACCTTGAGGTGGTAGCGGCTTCGGTCGTGGGGGTTCGAGTCCCCCCTTGGGCACCACTATCACGCATCCGGGCCTCGATGAGGCCCGGATGCACAAATAGGCCGCCGCAGCACCCTTGCGGGTGGCCGAGAGACCGCACGTGCTGGCCGAATATCTGCCGACCCTGCTGTTTTTGATCGTTGCCACCGGGATCGGCATTGCGCTGATCATCATCGGCAACCTGTTGGGGCCCAAGCGGCCCAGTGCCGAAAAACTCTCGCCCTACGAGTGCGGCTTCGTGCCCTTCGAGGATGCGCGCATGCAGTTCGATGTGCGCTACTACCTCATCGCCATCCAGTTCATCATCTTCGACCTGGAAATCATCTTCATCGTGCCGTGGACCCAGGTGTTCATGGAGATCGGTGCGCGCAGCCTGGTCACGATGGGCCTGTTCGTCGGGATGCTGTTCCTCGGCTTCATCTATGTCTGGAAAAGGGGGGCGCTCGAATGGGAGTGAGCCACACGCCATTCTTCAACCCGTTGCCGGAAGGGCGGCTGGATGACCTGTTGCGCCCCGAGGGCGACAACCCGGTCATGCAGCAGGGGTTCGTCACCACCAGCATGGATGCGCTGTGGAACTGGGCCCGGACCGGCTCGATGTGGCCGGTGACCTTCGGCCTGGCCTGCTGCGCGGTGGAAATGATGCACAACGGCGCGGCGCGCATCGACCAGGACCGCTTCGGCGTGGTGTTCCGCCCGTCGCCGCGTCAGTCGGACGTGATGATCGTCGCCGGCACCCTCGTCAACAAGATGGCGCCCGCGCTGCGCAAGGTCTACGACCAGATGCCCGACCCGAAGTGGGTGATCTCGATGGGCAGCTGCGCCAACGGCGGCGGCTATTACCACTACTCGTATGCGGTGGTGCGCGGCTGCGACCGCATCGTGCCTGTCGATGTCTACGTGCCCGGCTGTCCGCCCACTGCCGAGGCGCTGATGTACGGCATCCTGCAGCTGCAGAAGAAGATCCGCCGCACCACGGTGTTCGGCAAGCAGGACGAGGGCCGCCAGGCCGTCGCCGCCAACTCCTGAGCGTTTGAGATGAGCCAGACTGCCTCGAATTTCACCGACCGCCTGCGCGCCCGCTTTCCCGAGGTGACGCTCCACGTGGCCATGCCGCGCGGCGAGGTGACCCTCGACGTGCCTTCCGGCGGCTGGCGCGAGGTCGCCCGCGTGCTGCGCGACGAGTTCGGCTTCGAGCAGTGCGTCGATGTCAGTGGCATCGACTACCTCGGCTACGGCAGCGACGAGTGGGACACCGATGTTTCTTCGCAGGGCTTCAGCCGTGGCGTCGAGGGACGCGGTCCCGGCCGCTTCAGGTGGGGCGAGGCGATGACCGAACAGGCCGCGCAGCCAGCCGGCAGCGAGCCGGTCCAGGCCGTTGCCGGCCGCCGCTTCGCCGCGGTCGCGCACCTGCTGTCGGTATCGAACAATCTGCGTGTGCGCCTGCGCGAGTTCTGCGCCGACGACGCGCTGCCCGAGGTCGATTCGCTGACCCCGGTCTGGGCGGGGGCCAACTGGTTCGAGCGCGAGGCGTTCGACCTGTTCGGCATCGTGTTCCGCGGCCACCCGGACCTGCGTCGCATCCTCACCGATTACGGTTTCGTCGGTCATCCGTTCCGCAAGGACTTCCCGTTGATCGGCAACGTCGAGGTGCACTACGACGCCGAGAAGCAACGCGTGGTCTACGGGCCGGTGACCTCGGTCGAGCCGCGCGTGGGCGTGCCGCGCGTGGTGCGTGACGATGCCCGCTTCGAGACCGCCCAAGGCGAAGACAAGGACCTGAAGGTCCACGGAGGCGCCCGATGAACATGCCCAGCCCGAAGGCGGTCCCGGCCAGCACCGGTTTCGCCAGCAATGCGGCCGAAGCGCGCCAGGAAATCCGCAACTACACGATGAACTTCGGCCCGCAGCACCCGGCCGCGCACGGCGTGTTGCGCCTGATCCTGGAAATGGACGGCGAGACGGTGATGCGCGCGGACCCGCACGTGGGCCTGCTGCACCGCGGCACCGAGAAGTTGGCAGAGTCCAAGCCGTTCAACCAGTCGATCGGTTACATGGACCCGCTCGATTACGTCTCGATGATGTGCAACGAACACGCGTACGTGCGTGCCATCGAGACGCTGCTCGGCGTCGAGGCGCCGGAGCGCGCGCAGTGGATCCGCACCATGTTCGACGAGATCACGCGCATCCTGAACCACCTGATGTGGATCGGCTCGAACGCGCTCGACCTCGGCGCGATGGCGGTGTTCCTCTACGCGTTCCGCGAGCGCGAGGAACTGATGGACGTGTACGAGGCGGTCAGCGGCGCGCGCATGCACGCAGCTTACTACCGCCCGGGCGGCGTCTATCGCGACCTGCCGGACCGCATGCCGCAGTACCAGGACTCGAAGTGGCGGAAGGGCGGCAAGCTCAAGCGCCTCAATGCCTGGCGCGAAGGCTCGATGCTGGATTACCTCGAGGCCTTCACCCAGGACTTCCCCACGCGCGTCGACGAGTACGAAACGCTGCTGACCAACAACCGCATCTGGAAGCAGCGCACGGTAGGCATCGGCGTGGTGTCTCCGGAGCAGGCCTACGAATGGGGACTCACCGGCGCGATGCTTCGCGGCTCGGGCATCGCCTGGGACCTGCGCAAGAAGCAACCCTACGCGAAGTACGCCGAGGTGGACTTCGACATCCCGATCGGGCTCAACGGCGATTGCTACGACCGCTACCTGGTGCGCGTGGCCGAGATGCGCCAGTCCAACCGCATCATCCAGCAGTGCGTGGCGTGGCTGAAGGCCAACCCCGGGCCAGTGATGCTGGACAACTACAAGGTGTCGCCGCCTTCGCGCGAGGCGATGAAGGACGACATGGAAGCCCTCATCCACCACTTCAAGCTGTTCACCGAGGGCTACTCGGTGCCGGCCGGCGAGACATACGCCGCGGTGGAGGCCCCGAAGGGCGAGTTCGGCTGCTGGCTGGTGAGCGATGGCGCCAACAAGCCGTTCCGCGTGAAGCTTCGCGCGCCGGGCTTCGCGCACCTGTCGTCGATGGACGCCATCGTCAAGGGCCACATGCTGGCCGACGTGGTGGCGATGATCGGCACCTACGACATTGTGTTTGGTGAAGTGGACCGATGAAAGCGACCGGCAATTTCGAGAACGCGCGCAACGTCGACCCGATGGTCGTGCTGAGCGACGACACCCGTGCCCACATCGACCATTGGCTGGGCAAGTTCCCGCCCGACCGCAAGCGCTCGGCGGTGCTGCAGGGCCTGCACGCCGCGCAGGAACAGAACGGCGGCTGGTTGAGTGATGAGATCATCGCGGCGGTGGCCAAGTACCTGGGCCTGCCGCCGGTGTGGGCATACGAGGTGGCGACGTTCTATTCGATGTTCGAGACCAGGCCGGTGGGCCGCAACAACGTGGCGTTCTGCACCAACATCAGCTGCTGGCTGAACGGTGCGGATGACCTGGTTGCGCACGCGGAAAAGAAGCTCGGCGTGAAGCTGGGCGAGAGCACCGCCGACGGCCGCGTCTACCTCAAGCGCGAGGAAGAATGCGTGGCCGCCTGCTGCGGCGCGCCGGTGGTCGTCATCAACGGCCACTACCACGAGAAGCTCACGCCGGCGAAGGTGGACGAGCTGCTGGACGGGTTGAACTGACGATGGCGCACCATTCGCACTATTCCGAAGGCTACGGCCCGGTCGGACCGGCGCCGCAGGCGCACAACGTCGTCTACACGACGCTGCACTTCGACAAGCCGTGGTCGTATGAGAACTACCTCAAGACCGGCGGTTACGCCGCGCTGCGCAAGATCCTCGAGGAGAGGATCGCGCCGGCCGATGTCATCGAGATGGTCAAGGCGTCCGGCCTGCGCGGCCGTGGCGGCGCGGGCTTCCCCACCGGCCTGAAGTGGAGCTTCATGCCGAAGGGGGAGGGGCAGAAGTACATCCTCTGCAACTCCGATGAATCGGAGCCCGGCACCGCCAAGGACCGCGACATCCTGCGCTACAACCCGCACGCGGTGGTGGAAGGCATGGCGATCGCGTGCTATGCCACCGGCAGCACGGTTGCCTACAACTACCTGCGCGGCGAGTTCCACCATGAACCGTTCGAGCACTTCGAGTCCGCGCTCAAGGAAGCCTATGAGAACGGCTGGCTGGGCAAGGACATCCTCGGCAGTGGCATCGACATCGACATTTATGGTGCGCTCGGCGCCGGTGCGTACATCTGCGGCGAGGAAACCGCGCTGATGGAATCGCTTGAAGGCAAGAAGGGCCAGCCGCGGTTCAAGCCGCCGTTCCCGGCCAACTTCGGCCTATACGGCAAGCCGACCACGATCAACAACACCGAGACCTACGCCTCGGTGCCGGCGATCATCCGCAACGGCGCGCAGTGGTTCGCCGACCTCGGCATCCCCAACAATGGCGGCCCGAAGGTGTTTTCGGTGTCCGGTCATGTCGCAAAGCCGGGCAACTACGAGATCCGTCTCGGCACGCCGTTCGCCGACCTGCTGCAGCTGGCCGGCGGCATGCGCGAGGGGCGCCGGTTGAAGGCGGTGATCCCGGGCGGCTCGTCGATGAAGGTGCTGCCGGCCGAGACCATGATGGCCTGCACCATGGACTACGACAGCATCGGCAAGGCCGGCTCCGGCCTCGGTTCGGGTGCGGTGATCGTGATGGACGATACCGCCTGCATGGTCCGTGCCTGCCGCCGCATCTCGCGGTTCTACTGGCAGGAAAGCTGCGGCCAGTGCACGCCGTGCCGCGAGGGCACCGGCTGGATGCACCGCATGCTCGACCGCATCTGCCGCTTCGAGGCCACGCTCGATGACCTCGAGATGCTGCGCACTTCGGCGGGACAGATCGAGGGTCACACCATCTGCGCCTTCGGCGAAGCCGCCGCATGGCCGGTGCAGGGCTTCCTTCACCATTTCTGGGACGAATTCGAATACGCCATCGTGAACAAGCGCTTCCTGGTCGATGACCAGAAGAACGGCACCGTCGTCGCCAGGGAGGCCGCATGAGCACGCCCCCGTCGCCGGTGAACCCCAACCTGCCTCCTGACCACGTCACCGTCTTCATCGATGGCGTGGAACTGGCTGCGCCGAAGAACGCGATGATCATTCATGCCGCCGACAAGGCCGGCATCCC
>JAEXBT010000069.1 GCA_023393895.1 Pseudomonadota bacterium | reverse complement strand
ACGGCCATGCCGGCAATCGCCGCCAAGCCGAGGCGCTGGCGCTGGCGCTCGGGTTCGCGGATGCGCCGCACCTGACCGTGGCGCCGAGCCGGGCGGCGCGCGCCTGGGCACCGCGCCGCTTTCCGGGCGCATCGCGCGCGCTGGGCAGAGGCTTCGCGGATCGGCTGGCCACGCCCCCCGTGGTGGCGATCGGCTGCGGGCGCCAAGGCGCACTCGCCACCCGCCTGCTGCGCGGGGCCGGCAGCCGCGTCATCCAGATCCTCGACCCACGGATCGACCCGCGACACTGGGATCGCGTGGTGGTTCCCGCCCACGACCGGCTGGAAGGCGACAACGTCATCCGCATGCTGGGGAGCCTGCACCCGGTCGATGACCTCTGGCTCGCGCAGGCCCGCAGCGATTTCCCGGCAGCCGCTGCCCTGCCCACTCCACGCGTGGCGCTGCTGGTGGGCGGCCCCGGCCGGCACTGGCCGATGGACGATGCCGGCTTCGCCAGCGCGCTCGCCGAGCTGACCGCAGGCGTGCGCGAGGCCGGCGGCAGCCTGCTGGCGGTTGCCTCGCGGCGCACGCCGCCCGCTTGGCGCGCGCTGCTGCGCGGCTCCGGTGCCGCCGTTGCCTGGGGCGATGAGACGGATGGCCCCAACCCCTACCGCGGCCTGCTCGGTTGGGCCGATGCGATCGTCTGCACCGCCGATTCGGTCAACATGCTGTCGGAGGCGAGCGCCACCGCCGCCCCTGTCCACGTGCTCGGTGGCGAACTGCTGCAAGGACGGCCTCGCGCCTTCCTGCAGGACCTCATCGCGCGTGGCCGCGTGCGTCCATTCACCCCGGCACTCATGCCGTTCGCGGTCACGCCGTTGCGCGAAACCGGTCGCGTCGCCAAGACGTTGCGTGAATGGCTCGAGGCCTCCGGCGTGCTTCCCGGCTCAGGCTGAGTCGCCGGCCAACCCCGCCGCGGCAAACGAGGCGGCGATGTCAGTGGCGGCTTCGGCCACATCGCCTTCGCGTGGCGCGAGCCTCGGTCGGCGATCCAGCGTGCAGCGCAGCCCAGCCTCGAGCAGGACGCGATGCGCTTCAGCCAGCCGTGTCGCCTGGTCTCCGGGCAGCACGCCGACGGTGGCGAGTGCGGCGATGAGTTCCGCACTCGTGCGCGGGCCGAGCAGCGCGGGATGCGCGGCCGCATCGCGCAGCACCCGGTACTGGAGCAGGAATTCCAGGTCGACCAGGCCGCCCTCGCCCTGCTTGAGGTCCAGGCGGAGGGCATCGCCGCGATCGAGTTCTGCCCGCATCCGTTGGCGCATCTCCGCCACCTCCGCGCGCAGCACGTCAGCCTCGCGCGGCATCGCCAGCACTTCGGCGCGCACCGCCTCGAAGGCAGTACACAACGCCGCGTCGCCCGCCACGCAACGCGCGCGCACCAGTGCCTGCCGCTCCCAGGTCCACGCCCGATCGCGCTGGTAATCCGCGAAGCTCGCCAGCGTCGAAACCAGCATCGCCTTGCTGCCGTCCGGTCGCAGGCGGACGTCCACTTCGTAGAGGCGTCCGGCGGCGGTCGGCGCCTGCAGGTAGCCGACGACCTTCTGCGCCAGCCGCGCGAACCAGCGCTGCGCGTCCAGCGGCCGACGGCCGTTGCTCTCGGCGGCGGGCAGCGCGTCGTAGAGGAAGACGAGGTCGAGGTCGGAGCCGAAGCCGAGCTCCTGCCCACCCAAGCTGCCGTAGCCGAGGATGGCGAAGCGCGCGTCGGCTACTTCGCCATGTGCATGCACGAGCTCGTCTCGGGCGATCGCCAGCACGCCGGCCAGCACCGCGTCGGCCAGGTCGGACAGCTGGCGCGCGCTGTCGGCGGCCGGCTGGCGGCCATCGAGCGTGGCCAGCGCGATGCGGAAGCTGATCGCCTGGCGCGCCTCGTTGAGCCGACGCAGGGCCTCGTCGATGTCGCCCTCGGCTTGCGCGATCGCGGCCTCGCAGGCCTCGCGCATCGCCGCGGCATCGGCCGGCGCACCGGCGCGGCTGTCGAGCAGTTCGTCCAGCAGCAGCGGCACCGTCGCCAGCCGCTCGCCGAGCAGGGCGCTGCGCGAGAGCGCGTCCACCAGCCGCGCCAGCGCCTGCGGCTGTTCGTCGAGCAGGGCCAGGTAGCTGCTGCGACGCAGGATGTTCTGCACCAGCGCCAGCACCCGGCGCAATGCGGCATCGGGCTGGCTGGCGGCGGCGCTGGCGGCGATCAGCGCGGGCATCACCCGGTCCAGCCGAGCGTGGGCGATGTCCGAACTCTGCCGCGCGGTCGCACCCTTCAGAAAATCACGCAGCTGGGCGTCCAGCCCGGCGGCATCGGCGAACCCGGCATCGGCCAGCACCTGCACGTCGCCCGCTTCGGGCAGCTGCTTCCAGTAGCCGGCGATCGCATCGGGACGATGCTGCTTCTGCCGCTGCGCCAGCAACGCGCCGAACTCTCCCGACACCAGCGCACGCACCTCCGCGAGCGCCCCGGCCAGTGCAGCGAAATCCGGATAATCCAGCCCGCGCGCCAGGCGCTCGCGGGAAGCAGCATCGGGCGGCAGCGCGTACACCTGCGCATCGCCCAGCATCTGCAGGCGGTTCTCCAGCCGGCGCAGGAAGCGATAGGCCTCGGCCAGCCGCGTGCCGGTGCCGGACGCGATCTGCCCGGCATCCACCAGCGCCCGCAGCGAAGCCAGCAAACCACGTCGCTGCAGCGCCGGCTCGCGACCCCCGCGGATCAGCTGCAGTGCCTGCACCAGGAACTCGATCTCGCGGATGCCGCCGGGCCCGCGCTTGATGTCGTCGGCCATGTCCTTGCGCGCGACTTCGGCGCTGATCAGCGCCTTCATGTCGCGCAGGCCCTCGAGCGCACCAAAGTCCAGGTACTTGCGGTAGACGAACGGCTGCAGCAGGTCGAGGAAGCGCTCGCCCGCGGCGATGTCACCGGCCACCGGCCGCGCCTTCTGCCACGCGTAGCGCTCCCAGTCGCGGCCCTCGCGCTGGAAGTACTGCTCGAGTGCCGCGAACGACCACGCCACCCGGCCGGCGTTGCCGTAGGGCCGCAGGCGCAGGTCCACGCGATGGCTGAAGCCGTCGGCGGTGACTTCGTCAACCAGCTTTGCCAGCTGCTGGCCCAGCCGCGCGAAATGGGTTTCCGCCGCCAACGGGCGGGCGCCGTCGCTCTCGCCCTCCCGCTCGTAGCCGTAGACCAGATCGATGTCGGAACTGAAGTTGAGCTCGCCGCCGCCCAGCTTGCCGAGCGCGAACACCACCAGCCGCACCGCATGCCCGTCCGCATCGCGGACCACGCCGTGGCGCCCGGCGAAATCGGCCTCGAGCGCCGCCAGCGCCAGCCCCAGGCACTGCTCGGCGAGCCGGGTGGTGCCGCGAAGGGTGGCCTCGACATCGTCCAAGCCGTTCACGTCGCGCCAGATCAGGCGCGTGGATTCGGCGGCCCGGTAACGGCGCAGGAGCGCCGACCAATCGGCACGGTTGTCGGCATCGAGCACGGGGAGCGGCGCGGCTTCGGCGCCGTCATCGGCCAGCAGGCGCGCCAGCAGTCCGGGTTGCCGCACCAGCGTGTCGATGGCGAAGTCGCTGGCGATGGCCAGCCGATGCAGCTTCGTGCGCGCCGCCTCATCAACGCCATCGGACAGGTCGAGCCGCGCGATCAGGCGGCGGGCGAGGTCATCGACGGCATCGTTCATCGCACGATGATGGCATGCCCACGCAGCGCGTTATCCGACGGATTGCCTCGATAAACCGCGCGCATAAAAAACCCGCCAGGGCCGGAGCCGCTGGCGGGGAGTGCTCCCTCCCCCACGTCGGAAGCAGGTCCATCGTGAAAGAATCGTTAGGGTGAATGCACGCTGCAGCGCAAAAATGAACGCATCGGTTCAGTTACCTGAGCGGTGGTCTCGAAGGATCTCGCGTGCGGCGTTGCGACCGGGCAGGCCGGTGACGCCACCGCCGGGATGGCTGCCGGCCCCGCACAGGTAGAGCCCCGGCAGCGCGCCGCGGTAATTGCCCTGGCCGAGCAGCGGGCGGGCGCTGAAGAGCTGGTCGAGGCCGAGCGCGCCGTGGAAGATGTCGCCCCCGACCAGGCCGAAGCGGCGCTCCAGGTCGAGCGGCGACAGGGCCTCGTAGCCGAGCACGCTGCGGCGGAAGTTCGGCGCGACCGCGTCCACGGTATCGATCATCAGTTGCGCGACGGTCTCGCGATGCGCGTCCCAGCCACCGTCGACCTCCGGGTTCACCTGCTGGCAGAACAGGCTCGCGACATGCTGGCCGGGCGGCGCCAGGGTGTCGTCGAGCGTCGAGGAAATGACGAGCTCCACGACCGGCTGGCGTGCCCAGCCCGCGTTGTGCGCGCGGGATTTCGCATCGAAGTACGCCTGCTCGAAATACGCCAGCGAGTGGCCGACGAGGATCCCGGTCTGGTGATGCGGCTGCAGTTGCGCGCCCGGCGCGGCGCTGAAGTCCGGCAGCTCCGAGAGCGCCACGTTCATGCGGAAGGTGCCCGAACCGCAGCGGTAGCCCTCGCTGCGCACGCGGGTGTCGTCGTCGACATGTTCGGCCGGCACGATCCGCTGGTACAGCAGCTTCGGGTTGAGGTTGGAGGCGACCGCCCGGGCGCGATGCGCGCGCCCATCGGCAGTGACCGCGCCGACGGCGCGGCCACGCTCGACGATCAGCTGCGCGACCTCCGCGCCGGTTTCGATCACCACCCCGCGCGCCTCGCATTCGGCGCGCATCGCCCGGGTGATCGCGCCCATCCCGCCGATCGCATGGCCCCACGCGCCGGGGTTGCCGTTCACCCCGCCGAACAGGTGGTGCAGCAGCACGTAGGCACTGCCCGGCGTGTAGGGCGAGGCGAAGTTGCCGACGATGGAGTCCCAGCCCAGCACCGCCTTCAGCGGCTCGCAGCGGAAATGTCGGTCGAGCACTTCGCCGGCGGACTTCGTCATCAGGTCGAGCAGGTCGCGGCGGCCGCGCAGGTCGAGATGGCGCAGCTTCCTCGCCACGCTCCAGCTCGACAGCCAGTCGGCCAGCCCGAGCCGGTCGCCGATGTTGGGCGGCGTCAGCTGCACCAGCTCCCGCAGCACGCCGACCACGCGCTCGAGCATCGCGTTGTAGTCGTCCCAGCGCGGCAGGTCCTGCGGCGCGAGGCGTGCAATTTCCGCCTGCGTGTGCGCGCCGCCGAAGCGGAAGGCGTCGCCATCGGGCAGCGGCAGGAAGTTGGCGAACGGGCGCTCGACCATCCGCAGGCCCTGTTCGGCGAGGCGCAGGTCGCGCATGACGCCCGCGTCGAGCAGGCTGACCGTGTAGCTCGCCACCGAGTTGCGGAAGCCCGGATGGAACGCCTCGGTCACTGCCGCGCCACCGACCACTTCGCGCCGCTCCAACATCTTCACCTTGAGGCCGGCCGCGGCCAAATACGCCGCACACACCAGGCCGTTGTGGCCCGCGCCGAGGATCAGGAGGTCGAAGCGCGCATCGTCCATGTCCCGATGATGGCGAGGCCGACGCGTCAAGTCACGCGCTTGAGCACGGTCATGCCGGCCTTGCGGCGACGGCCGATAATGGAGGCAGTCCACGCCCCGGCCTGTCCATGTCCCATCCGCGCATCCTCGACACCCGCCTACTCAACCGCCGCATGACCGCCAGCGACGCCGCCGCGCTGATCGCCCCCGGCACCGCGGTCGCGATGAGCGGCTTCACCGGTTCCGGCTATCCCAAGGCGGTGCCGTTCGCGCTGGCCGAGCGAATCGAGGCCGCCAACCGCGCCGGCGACAGCTTCCGCATCAAGGTGATGACCGGCGCTTCCACCGCGCCCGAGCTCGACGGCGCGCTCGCGAAGGCCGAGGGCATCGAGCTGCGCCTGCCGTACCAGTCGGATCCGGAGGCGCGCAAGCGCATCAACGATGGCCGCATGCACTACATCGACATGCACCTCAGCCACGTCGCCCAGCACGCGTGGTTCGGCTTCTTCGGCAAGATCGACACCGCCGTGGTCGAGGTCTCGGCGATCGGCGCCGATGGCGCGCTGGTGCCCTCCACCTCGATCGGCAACAACAAGACCTGGCTGGATCTCGCCGACCGGGTCATCGTCGAGGTCAACCGCTGGCAGCCCGAAGGGCTCGACGGCATGCACGACATCTACTACGGCACCCGCCTGCCGCCGCATCGCCAGCCGATCCCGCTGACCCGCCCCGACCAGCGCATCGGCGAGCCTTGGCTGCGCGTGGATCCGGACAAGATCGTCGCCGTGGTCGAGACCGACAGCCCCGACCGCAACAGCGCGTTCAGCCCGGTGGATGACGCCAGCCGGCAGATCGCCGGCCACCTGATCGAGTTTCTCCAGCACGAGGTGAAGCAGGGCCGGCTGCCCGCCAACCTGCTGCCGCTGCAGTCGGGCGTGGGCAACATCGCCAACGCGGTGCTCGCGGGCCTCGGCGAAAGCAGCTTCGGCGACCTGGCTGGCTACACCGAGGTGATCCAGGACGGGATGCTGGACCTGATCGATGCCGGCATCATGCGCAGCGCCTCGGCCACCGCGCTGTCGCTCTCGCCCGAAGCCAACCTGCGCTTCAAGGAGCGCATCGGCCACTACCGCGAGCGCGTGGTGCTGCGTCCGCAGGAAATCTCCAACCACCCGGAACTGGTGCGGCGGCTGGGCTGCATCGCGATGAACGGGATGATCGAGGCTGACCTGTACGGCAACATCAATTCCACCCACGTCATGGGCAGCCGCATCCAGAACGGCATCGGCGGCAGTGGCGATTTCGCCCGCAACGGCTACCTGTCGGTGTTCCTCAGCCCGAGCACGGCCAAGGGCGGCGCGATCTCCTGCATCGTGCCGATGGTCAGCCATGTCGACCACACCGAGCACGACGTCTCGATCCTGGTCACCGAGCAGGGCCTGGCCGACCTGCGCGGGCTGGCCCCGAAGCAGCGCGTTGCGCTGGTGATCGAACGCTGCGCGCATCCGGATTACCGCGACCTGCTGCGTGACTACTTCGAACGCGCCAGCCGCGACAGCTACGGCAAGCACACCCCGCACCTGCTGCCCGAGTCGCTGGGCTGGCACCAGCGTTTCATAGAGACGGGGGACATGCGGCCCCGTTGAGCCGCTACGCGTCGCCCACGAAAAACCCCCGCGATCTCTCGCGGGGGTTTTCGTCTTGCGGTATCGCGTGACGCGGTGGGCGCGGATCAGAAATCCATGCCACCCATGCCGCCCATGCCACCGGCGCCCGGCATCGCCGGCTCGTCCTTCTTCGGCGCCTCGGCCACCATTGCCTCGGTGGTGATCATCAGGCCGGCGATCGACGCGGCGTTCTGCAGCGCGGTGCGGGTCACCTTGGTCGGGTCCAGGATGCCGGCTTCGACCATGTCGACGAACTCGCCGGTCGCGGCGTTGTAGCCGTAGTTGCCCTGGCCTTCCTTCACCTTGTTGAGGATGACCGAGGGCTCCTCGCCGGCGTTGGTGACGATCTCGCGCAGCGGCGCTTCCATCGCGCGCAGGGCGATCTCGATACCGTGGTTCTGGTCCTCGTTGGCACCCTTCAGGCCCTTGATCGCGGTCAGCGCGCGGATCAGCGCCACGCCGCCGCCCGGGACGATGCCTTCTTCCACCGCGGCGCGGGTGGCGTGCAGGGCGTCCTCGACGCGGGCCTTCTTCTCCTTCATCTCGACTTCGGTGGCGGCACCGACCTTGATGACGGCCACGCCGCCGGCCAGCTTGGCCACGCGCTCCTGCAGCTTCTCGCGGTCGTAGTCGGAGGAGGTCTCCTCGATCTGCGCCTTGATCTGCTTGATGCGGCCTTCGATGCCCGTGCTCTCGCCGGCGCCGTCGATGATCGTGGTGTTCTCCTTCGAGACCTGCACGCGCTTGGCACGGCCGAGATCCTTGATGGTCGCCTTCTCGAGCGACAGGCCGACTTCCTCCGAAATCACCGTGCCGCCGGTCAGGATCGCCATGTCCTCGAGCATCGCCTTGCGGCGGTCGCCGAAGCCCGGCGCCTTGCCGGCAACGACCTTGACGATGCCGCGGATGGTGTTGACCACCAGCGTCGCCAGCGCCTCGCCCTCGACCTCTTCGGCCACGATCAGCAGCGGCTTGCCGGCCTTGGCCACGCCTTCGAGCACCGGCAGCAGGTCGCGCACGTTCGAGATCTTCTTGTCGTGCAGCAGGATGTACGGGTCATCCAGCTCGGCGCTCATGCTCTGCTGGTTGTTGACGAAGTACGGCGACAGGTAGCCGCGGTCGAACTGCATGCCTTCCACGACGTCCAGCTCGTTGTCCAGGCTGTTGCCTTCCTCGACGGTGATCACGCCTTCCTTGCCGACCTTCTTCATCGCATCGGCGATGATGTTGCCGATCGACTCGTCGGAGTTGGCCGAGATGGTGCCGACCTGGGCGATCGCCTTGTCGTCGGCGGTCGGCTTGCTGATCTTCTTCAGCTCGTCGATCGCGGCCTTGGTGGCCTGGTCGATGCCGCGCTTGAGGTCCATCGGGTTCATCCCGGCGGCCACGCCCTTCATGCCTTCGCGGATCAGCGCGGCGGCCAGCACGGTCGCGGTGGTGGTGCCGTCACCGGCGTTGTCGGAGGTCTTGGAGGCGACTTCCTTGACCATCTGCGCGCCCATGTTCTCGAACGCGTCGGCGAGCTCGATTTCCTTGGCGACGGAAACGCCGTCCTTGGTGATGGTCGGGGCGCCGAAGCTCTTCTGCAGCACGACGTTGCGGCCCTTCGGGCCGAGGGTCGCCTTGACGGCGTTGGCGAGGGTGTTGACGCCGCGCACCATGCGCGAACGGGCGTCTTCACTGAAACGGATGTCCTTGGCAGCCATTGCTGTAATCCTTGACTAGATGAATGAGGGGAGAGGGATCAGGCGAGGACGGCGAGGATGTCGTCTTCGCGCACGATCTTGTATTCGACACGGTCGGTCTTGTAGGCGCTGCCGGCGTACTGGCCGTAGATGACCTTGTCACCGACCTTGACGGTCATGGCGCGCACCTGGCCGTTGTCGAACACCTTGCCGGTGCCGACCGCGACCACTTCACCCTTGGTCGGCTTTTCCTTGGCGTTGTCGGGAATGACGATGCCGCCGGCGGACAGTTCCTCGGCTTCGATCGGCTTGACCACGATGCGGTCATGGAGCGGCTTGATGTTCATGTGCGAACTCTCTCAAGTAATTGATTGGGATGGAAAAACCCGGCGATTTTAGCAGTCGGCACCCGGGAGTGCCAAGATGCCGGGCGCGAACCCTGCCCGACCGGGATGCCTTGGAGATGGGGTGGCGCGCGGGGCTTTCAAGGGGGTTGATCCCTCGGCGGCGCGGCCCAGGTGCCGGAACCGGTGCCGGCTATCCTCTTCGGCATGACGCATCCCCCCGATCCCGCCCGCGCGCTGCTGCAGCGCGTCTTCGGCCATGCCGATTTCCGCGGCCCGCAGGCCGCGATCGTCGCACACGTGGCGGCCGGCGGGGACGCGCTGGTGCTGATGCCCACCGGCGGCGGCAAGTCGCTGTGCTACCAGTTGCCGGCGCTGCTGCGGCCGGGCTGCGGCATCGTCGTGTCGCCGCTGATCGCGCTGATGCAGGATCAGGTCGAAGCGCTGGTGCAGCAGGGCGTGGCCGCGGCCTGCCTGAACTCCACGCTGGACGCCGAGGCCGCAGCGGCGGTGGAGCAGCGCCTGCTGGCCGGGGAACTGGACCTGCTCTACGTCGCACCCGAGCGCCTGCTGACGCCGCGCTTCCTGTCCCTGCTCGAGCGCAGCCAGATCGCGCTGTTCGCCATCGACGAGGCCCATTGCGTCTCGCAGTGGGGCCATGATTTTCGGCCCGAGTACCGCCAGCTCACCGTGCTGCACGAGCGCTGGCCGCAGGTGCCGCGCATCGCGCTGACCGCCACCGCCGACCCGCCGACCCAGCGCGAGATCGCCGAGCGCCTGCAGCTGGAGGAGGCGCCCCGCTTCGCCGGCAGCTTCGACCGGCCCAACATCCGCTACACGGTGGTGCAGAAGGATGACGTGCGCCGCCAGCTGCTGGCGTTCCTGCGCACGCATCCGGACGAGGCGGGGATCGTCTACGCGATGTCGCGGCGCAAGGTGGAGGACACCGCCGCGTTCCTGCGCGACCAGGGGATCGACGCCCTGCCCTACCACGCCGGCATGGACGCGGACGCGCGCGCCGCCCACCAGCGCCGCTTCCTGCGCGAGGACGGCATCGTGATGGTGGCGACGATCGCCTTCGGCATGGGCATCGACAAGCCGGACGTGCGCTTCGTCGCCCAAATCGACCTGCCGAATTCGATCGAGGGCTACAGCCAGGAAACCGGCCGCGCCGGCCGCGATGGCGAACCGGCCGAGGCGTGGATGGCCTACGGGCTGGGCGACCTGGTGCTGCTGCGGCAGATGATCGCGCAGTCGGATGCCGACGAGACCCGCAAGCGGCTGGAGCACGCCAAGCTGGATGCACTGGTCGGCTATTGCGAATCGATGGCCTGCCGCCGCGCCGTGCTGCTGGCGAGCTTCGGCGAAACGCTGGCCGCGCCCTGCGGCAACTGCGACAACTGCCTGACGCCGCCGGAAAGCTGGGATGCGACGCTCGCCGCACAGAAGGCGCTGAGCTGTGTGTACCGCACCGGCCAGCGCTTCGGGGCGGGGCATCTCATCGACATCCTGCGCGGCAGCGACAGCGAACGCATCCGCCGGTTCGGCCACGACACGCTCCCCACCCATGGCGTCGGCACCGAGCTGGACGCGCGCGCCTGGCGCGGCGTGTTCCGCCAGCTGGTGGCGGGCGGCTGGCTGGCGGTAGACTTGGAGGGCCATGGCAGCCTGCGCCTGACCGCGCGCAGCGGCGAAATCCTCAAGGAGCGCCGGCCGGTGATGCTGCGTCGGGAGGCCCCGCGCCGCACCCGTGACGCCGCGACACGCAGCGATGCCGGCAGCCCACCACTGGACGCCGGGCAGCAGGCCGCCTTCGAGGCGCTGCGCGGCCTGCGCACGCGGCTGGCGCGCGAGCAGGGCGTGCCGCCGTACGTGATCTTCCACGACCGCACCCTGCGCGACATCGCCCGGCGGGCACCGGACGATCTGGCGGCGCTGGGTGAAGTGGCCGGTCTCGGCAGCCACAAACTGACGCGTTACGGCGACGCGGTGCTGGAGACCCTGCATCGCGGCTGACCGCGGTCAACGGCGACAAGACCACGCAAACGTTACCCTGTACGCATGACGGTGATGATCTGCCTGTCCACCTGCCCGGACTCCGACACCGCCGGCCGCATCGCCGAGGCGCTGGTGGACGCGCGCCTGGCCGCCTGCGTCAACATCGTGCCCGGCGTGGCCTCGGTGTACCGCTGGGAGGGGGCGATCGTGCACGAGCGCGAATGGCTGCTGGTCATCAAGACCCGCGCCGAGTGCCTGTCGGCCTTGCGCGAGCGGCTGCCCTTGCTGCACCCCTACGAACTTCCGGAGCTGGTCGCGGTCGAAGCCGCCGACGGCTTGCCGGCCTACCTGGACTGGGTGCGCGCGGAAACCCGCCCCACGCCCTGAACGATGCCCTTCATGAAATTCCTTGCACGCGCCACCGCGCTTCTGCTTGTCCTTGCCGGCCTTCCGGCGTGGGCGCAATCCATGGATCCCGGCACGCTGCCGCCAGTGGACAGCGTGTTCAAGCTGTCCGCCAGTGCGCCGACGCGCGACCGCATCGAGGTGCGCTGGCAGATCGCACCGGGCTACTACCTGTACCGGCACCGCACCGCGGTGGAGCCGCTCGGCGAGGCGTTCCGGGCCGGTGGACTGGAGATCCCGCCCGGCCGCAAGCACCACGATGAGTTCTTCGGCGATGTCGAAACCTACCGCGGCGAGCTGGAGGTCAGCCTCCCCGGCCAGGCGGCGGCCGGCGCCGAGGACGTCGCGCTGCGGATCAAGTACCAGGGGTGCGCCGATGCGGGCATCTGTTATCCTCCGCAGACGCGCACCCTCAACGTACCGTTGCCGGCCGCGACGGCGACGTCGGCCGACCCCGGATTCGCCGCGCTGGGTGCGCGGCTGGGCGGTGGCGCACCCGCCGCGGGTGGTCTGATTCCCGGCAGGAGCGCGCAGCCGCTGCCACCGGCACAGGCGTTCGTGGTGGAGGCGATCGCCGATGGCGGCGCGCAACTGCTGCTGCGCATCACGCCCGCCCGCGGCTATTACCTGTACCGCGACAAGCTGCAGCTGCGGCTGGAGGACGCCGGCGGCATCCGTCTCGGGCGCCCGGCCTTTCCACCGGCACGCGATCACGAGGACGGCTACTTCGGCAAGGTCAAGGTCTATTTCGACCAGGTCGAGATCCCGGTGCCGCTGCTGCGCCAGGGCCCAGACGGCGCCGCCCGGACGGTGACCCTGCATGCAGGCTGGCAGGGCTGCCAGGACGGCGGGATCTGTTACGAGCCGATGCAACGGCGCTTCCGCCTCGACCTGCCTGCAGCCTCGGCCACCACACGGACCCAGGCCGAGGCCCTCGGGACCGCGGCTCCGGGAACGGTGGCCGCCACGCCAGCGGCATCATCAGGCCCGGAGCCGGATTCCACGGCGACCGAGGCGCCGATCGACGCGTCCGATGCCGACACCGGATCCGCACCCGCGCTCGCCACGGGCACGGCCACCGCAGCCGACACCCCGGCCCCGGCCGCCCCCGCCAGCCGCGTCGGCCTGCTCGCAGCCCTGCTGCTGGCGCTGCTCGGCGGGCTCATCCTCAACCTGATGCCCTGCGTCCTGCCGGTCCTGTCGCTGAAGGCGTTGTCGGTGGCGCAGAGCGGCGGCGACCGTCACGCCGCGCGTGCCCATGCACTCTGGTACACACTGGGCGTGCTCGCGGCATTCGCGGCGCTGGCGGCGGTCGTGCTGACACTGCGCGGCCAGCTGGTTGCCGATGGCATGGGCTGGGGCTTCCAGCTGCAGATGCCACGGGTCGTCGCGATTCTCGCGTTGGTGGTATTCGCCTTCGGGCTGTCGCTCTCGGGCCTGTGGTACGCGCGCCTGGCCGTGCCCGCGGCCGGACACGCGATGACCCGCCAAGCAGGGCCACGCGGTGATTTCCTGACCGGCGTGCTGGCGGTCGTGCTGGCCACCCCGTGCACGGCGCCTTTCATGGGCGCAGCGCTTGCGTATGCGTTCCTGGCGCCGGCGCCGCTGGCCATGGCGGTGTTCCTGATGCTGGGCATCGGGCTGGCGCTGCCTTTCCTGCTGATCGGCTTCGTGCCGGGGTTCGCGCGCTGGCTGCCCAAGCCCGGTCCGTGGATGGAGACGATGAAGCAGCTGCTCGCCTTCCCGATGTATGTCACCGTCGCGTGGCTGGTGTGGGTACTGGTGCAGCAGCGCGGCGCGGATGCCTTCGGGCTGTGGGCACTGGCTGCCATCGCCCTGGCACTGGGGCTGTGGGCCTGGACGCACGGCCGCCAGCATGGCCGGCGCTGGGCCCTGACCGTCGCGGTGCTCGCGTTCGCGGCGAGCGCGTTCGGTGTCCACGCCATCGGCGGGCTGTCGCGGCCGGCGCCTGCCGCCACATCGCTGGCCGAAGCCGATCATGTCGCCTATGCGCCCGACACGCTGGCCCGCCTGCGTGCCGAGGATCGCCCGGTCTTCGTCAACATCACCGCCGACTGGTGCGTGACCTGCAAGGCCAACGAACGCGCAGTGTTCGCCCGCCAGGGCTTCCGCGACGCCCTGCGTGAGGCCGGTGCCGTCTACATGGTCGGTGACCACACCGATGTCGATCCGCAGATCTCCGCCTTCCTGCGCCTGCACGGCGCGGTGGGCCTGCCGCTGTACGTCGTCTACCCGCGCGGCGGCGGCGAGCCGGTGGTGCTGCCCGCCCTGCTGACGCCCACGATCGCACGTGACGCATTGCGTCAGGCAGCGCGCCCGCGGCCATGAAAGCCGAAACCGGGAAGCTGCTGCTGATCGCGCTGCTGGCCGGGCTCGCCGGCCTCGCCGCGGCTTTCATCGTGAATGGACCGGGGCCGATCTGGCGGACGGAACTGGGCCAGCGCGCCTTGCACGCGGCGATGCAGAAGCCCGCACCCGAAGGCGTGCAGGTGGCCCGCCGCGGCGAGCCGTTGCCACCGGTCGAGGTGACGACGCTGGCGGGCGAGCGCATCCCGCTGCCGTTGCCCGCGGGCCGCCCGCTGCTGGTCAACGTCTGGGCGACGTGGTGCCCGCCCTGCGTCAAGGAAATGCCCGAACTGGCCGCGTTCTCGCAGTCGCAGGGGGGCGAAGGCGTCCAGGTTGTCGGCGTGGCGCTGGATGATGCCGCGGCGGTGGAGGACTGGTTGCGGCGCATGCCGTCGCCGTACCCCCACTACCGGGACGCGGCCAGCGACCGGGACGCAGGCGTGGTGCTGGGCAATCCGGCCGGCGTGCTGCCCTATACCGTGCTCGTGGACGAGCAGGGCATCGTCCGCAAACAACGCGTGGGCCCGTTCGCCTCGGCGGCCGAAATCCGTGAATGGTCACTTGTTGACGGGAACTGACGCAGCGCGCGCCAGAGTTCTGTAAACAGAACAGTGAATCCCGTCACCTTCCCCAATTCATGTGACGATTGTCACGTTTAGTACGGCAAAACCCCGCTTTGCATGGCTTCCTGAATCCGTGGCGCCATTGTCGGGTCCATGCGGGGCGGTTTGGCACGACCGTTGCTCCTGCTTATCGTGACACTTGCAGGAAACTCATCATGACCGCCACCCCTCTCGAGTCCCGCCCGCCGATCGAGCTGGCCATTGGACTGCTGCCGCCGAACGAGCAAAGCCATGCCCAGGTGGCGCTGCGCGTGCTGGCGCCGCACCTCAAGGTGCGTTGCGTGGTGGTGCCGCAGGCCACCGGCGACATCGTGCTGGCGCCCTGCGAAGACGACGCCGCCAGCATCCGCATCGCCAGCGTGCTGGAAGAGGTGCGCCTTGAGCGCCCGCTGCGCCTGATGCCGCTGTCGACCGCGCTGGGCCAGCTGATCGACGGCCTGGTCGCGCGTGGCGACGTGGCCCCTGCAGCGCAGGCAGATGCCCCGGCCGCGAACGTTTCCAGCGAGGCGCCGACGCAGGACTCGCTGCTCAGCCTGCTGCTGGGCCGCCAGCGCCCGGGCCCGATCGAGATCACCTTCCGCTCCGGCCGCACCCTGCTGCTGGATGCCCGCTACATCACCGCGCACCTGTCGCACCCGGTCGCGGACGTGCTGCCGCAGCTGCAGGACGAGGCCATTGCGCTGGTCGCCGCAGTGGAGCCGGCCGAATTCGCCGCACGCACCGCCAAGGGCAACGCGCTGTACCCGGTCTCGGTCGAGCAACTGTGCTGGTCGCTGGCCTCGGGCGACAACGCACCGGCCTCGCTGACCCGCTGGCACGCCGATGAGGACGCCCGCGTGGCCCTCGATACCTGGCCGAACCTGTCGACCCAGGCCGACTCGCTGGCATGGCTCGGCGTCCTCGCCCGCCTGTCGCGCCAGGGCATGAGCGTCGCGCCAAGATGAAGACGATGAAGTCGCTGGGCCTGAAGGGCGAGGCGATCGAGGACATCCTCATCACCCTGTCCCGCCAGTACCACATCCTGCGCCCGATGAAGAGCAAGGAAGGCCTGTTCCTGTACGTCGTGCTGCTGAAGGACCGCGCCAACCTGGCCCTGGCCCGCATGAAGACCGCCGACGTCGAGAAGGACCTCTCGGTCTGATCGAATCGCCCAGGCGATACCCAACGGCCCGCCACAAGCGGGCCGTTTCTTTTATGCCGGGCCCAGTGAAAATTCAAACAATCGGTTGAATTTCGGGCAACATCGGCGATCTGGACAGCATCGTCGCGTTGGCGCACACTGCCGCCCTTGCTTGCTTTCCGATCCGGGCGATGCCGCGATTGCTGGTCCTCAACGGTCCCAACCTCAACCTGCTCGGCAGCCGCGAGCCGGCCGTCTACGGCAGCACCACGCTGGCGGAGATCGAGGAGGCGCTGCGCGAACGCGCGGCAGCAGCGGGCATCGGCATCGAATGCCTGCAATCCAACGCCGAACATGCGTTGATCGAGCGCATCCAGGCTGCCGCGCACGACGGCACCGGCTACATCCTGATCAACCCCGCCGCCTTCACCCACACCTCGGTGGCGCTGCGCGATGCGCTGGCGGCGGTGGCCCTGCCCTTCATCGAGATCCACCTGTCCAACCCGCATGCCCGCGAGCCGTTCCGCCAACACAGCTATTTCAGCGACTTGGCGCAGGCGGTGATCGCCGGCTTCGGCGCCGACGGCTACCTGCACGCCTTCGACAAGGCGCGGCAGGCGCTGGCCTCCCCGACCTCCCCTTGAGCCCCTGACGAGATCCCCATGGACCTGCGCAAGATCAAGAAGCTGATCGACCTGCTCGAAGAATCCAACCTCACCGAAATCGAGATCCGCGAAGGCGAGGAATCGGTGCGACTGTCGCGTGGCGGCGTGGCGATGCAGATGCCGGTATCGATGCCGGCACCGGTGGTGCACGCGGCTGCGGCCGCGGCGCCGATGCCGATGAACTCCCCGGTCGAGGCTGCCACCGGCGGCACCCCGCGGCCCGGGCCGGAGCTGCCGGCCGGCACCGTGGTGCGCGCGCCGATGGTCGGCACCTTCTACGCCGCGCCGGCGCCGGACAAGCCGCCGTTCGTCACCGTCGGGCAGGCGGTCAAGGTCGGCGACACGCTGGGCATCATAGAGGCGATGAAGATGTTCAACCCGATCGAGGCCGAGACCGCCGGCACCGTGCTGGCGATCCAGTGCGAGAGCGGCCAGCCGGTCGAGTTCGACCAGCCGCTGTTCGTGATCGGGTAAGCCCATGCCGATGCTCGACAAGGTCGTCATCGCCAACCGCGGCGAAATCGCGCTGCGCATCCTGCGTGCCTGCCAGGCGCTGGGCATCCGCACGGTCGCCGTCCATTCCACCGTCGACCGCAACCTCAAGCACGTGGCGATGGCCGACGAATCGGTCTGCATCGGCCCCGCGCCCTCGGGCGAGAGCTACCTCAACATGCCGGCGATCATCGCCGCGGCCGAGGTCACCGACGCCCAGGCCATCCACCCCGGCTACGGCTTCCTGTCGGAGAACGCCGACTTCGCCGAGCGCGTCGAGCAGTCCGGCTTCGTTTTCATCGGGCCGAAGGCCGACACCATCCGCCTCATGGGCGACAAGGTCGAGGCGATCCGCGCGATGAAGGCCGCCGGCGTGCCCTGCGTGCCCGGCAGCGGCGGCCCGCTCGGCGATGACGCGGAGGAGAACATCCGCATCGCCCGCGAGATCGGCTACCCGGTGATCGTCAAGGCGGCCGGCGGCGGCGGCGGCCGCGGCATGCGCGTGGTGCAGACCGAGGCCGCGCTGATCACCGCCATCGCCACCACCCAGAGCGAGGCGCGTGCCGCCTTTGGCAACGACATGGTCTACATGGAGAGGTTCCTGGAGAACCCGCGCCATGTGGAGATCCAGGTGCTCGCCGACGGCCAGGGCAACGCGATCCACCTGGGCGAGCGCGACTGCTCGATGCAGCGCCGCCACCAGAAGGTGGTCGAAGAGGCGCCCGCGCCCGGCATCAGCGAGGAGGCACGCGCGGAGATCGGCAAGGTCTGCGTGGAGGCCTGCCTGCGCATCGGCTACCGCGGTGCCGGCACCTTCGAGTTCCTGTACGAGGATGGCCGCTTCTACTTCATCGAGATGAACACCCGCATCCAGGTGGAGCACCCGGTGACGGAAATGGTCACCGGCATCGATCTGGTGCGCGAACAGCTACTGATCGCCGCCGGCCGCAAGCTGTCGATCCGGCAGGAGGACGTGGTGCTGCGCGGCCATGCGATCGAATGCCGGATTAATGCCGAGGACCCGGACAGCTTCCTGCCCTCGCCCGGGCTGGTGACGCACTTCCATTCCGCCGGCGGCCCCGGCGTGCGCGTGGATTCGCATGTGTACGAGGGCTACCGGGTGCCGCCGAACTACGATTCGATGATCGGCAAGCTGATCGTCCACGGCGCCGACCGCGAGCAGGCGATCTGCCGGATGCGCGTGGCGCTGTCGGAAATGGTGGTCGATGGCATCAAGACCAACATCCCGCTGCAGCAGCCCATCCTCGCCGACGCCGGCTTCGCCGCCGGCGGGCAGAACATCCACTACCTCGAGAAGCGCCTTGCCGAAAGCCGCGAGCGCTCGCTGAAGCTGGCCTGATGGCCTGGCTGCAGCTGTCGATCGCGGTCGCGCAGGCCGACCAGCCGCGCTACGAGGCCGCGCTGGAGGACGCCGGCGCGCTCTCGGTCACCCTGCAGGATGCCGATGCGGAGACGCCGGACGAACAGGCGATCTTCGAGCCGGGCGTGGGCGAGACCCCGACCTGGCGGCAGATGGTGCTGACGGCATTGTTCGATGGCGATACCGATCGCGAATGGCTGCTCTCGGAGCTGCGCGCCACCGATGGCACGCTCGACTGGTCGCAGGCGCGGCTTGAAACCGTCGAGGACCAGGACTGGGAACGCGCTTGGCTGGACCAGTTCCAACCGATGCGTTTCGGCGCGCGCACCTGGATCGTCCCGTGGAACCACGAGCTGCCGGTGGAGGCGTTGCAGCCGGAAGCCGCGGTGGTGCGGCTCGACCCCGGCCTCGCGTTCGGCTCCGGCACCCATCCGACCACCGCGCTCTGCCTGGCCTGGCTGGACGCGCTGGCGGACGCGGGCGTCCTGCGCGACGCCGAAGTGCTCGACTTCGGCTGCGGCAGCGGCATCCTCGCGCTCGCCGCGCTGAAGCTTGGCGCGCAGCACGCGGTCGGCATCGACAACGACCCGCAGGCGATCCTCGCCACGCGTGACAACGCCGAACGCAACGGCCTGCTGGCGCAGCTCGATGTCCACCTGCCGGACGATGCGCCGGCACGCACCTACCCGGTGGTGGTCGCCAACATCCTCGCCTCCGCGCTCGACGCACTGGCCGGGACGATTGCCGCGCAGGTCGCGCCCGGCGGTGTGCTGGCGATGTCGGGCATCCTGGCCGGGCAGCAAGACGAGCTGCTGGCCCGCTACGCACCGTGGTTCGAGGCGTTCGAGGTTGCGCACGACGGTGACTGGGTCCGCATCAGCGGCCGGCGCCGCTAAGCTCGCGCCATGACCGACCAGACCGATACCCCCAGCTTCATTGCCGCCGCCTCGCCGCGTCCGCGCGCCGAGCGCTGGGTCTGGCTCGCCTGCGGCGTGCTGCTGGTGACGCTGCTGGCAATGCTGCTGGTCGCCGGGCGCGCGTCGCTGGCTGCGGACGCCCGAACCCGCCCCCTCGCCGAACGCGCCTGCGCGCTGCTTGGCTGCAGCCTCCCGGCCTGGCGTGATGCAGCCGCGTTCCGCATGCTCGAGCACGATGTCCGCGCCGATCCCGGCACGCCCGGCGCGCTGCGCGTGGTCGGCGGATTCCGCAACGATGCACCCTGGCCGCAGCCCTGGCCGGAGCTGGTGCTCACACTTTCCGATGCCGCCGGCAAGCCGCTGGCACGTCGTGCACTCGCGCCTGCCGACTACCTGCCGGCCCAGCATCCCGTGGAGATCGGCGCCGGGCAGACCGCCAGTGTGCAGTTCGCGGTGCGCGAACCGGCGCGCAATGCCGTCGCTTTCCACTTCACCTTCCGCGCGCCCCCGCGTCCCATTCAGTGACCCCGCCGGCCACACGCGCTAGACTGCGCGCCCGCCGCGAAACTCCTCCTGCCGGCGGACCGATGGGGAATCTTCCAGACCGTGCCCAACCGCCCGCCCCCGACGCACACGCCGTTGCGCGAGCATGTCTCGCAATCGATCCGCCGCTACCTCGGCGATCTTGACGGCAGCGGCGAACACAACCTGCACGAAGTGGTGCTGCGCGAAGTCGAGATCCCGCTGTTCGTCGAAGTGCTGAACCACTGCGAAGGCAACCAGAGCCGCGCCGCCGAGCTGCTCGGCATCCATCGCGCCACGCTGCGCCGCAAGTTGCGCGATTACGGCATCGGCTGAGGCCGGCCGCACCAGCGCCGCACCTATAATGGAGGGCCGTCCACGCGCCTTCCTCCGCATGTCGCTCAAGCCCGTCACCGGCCAATCCCGCCGCATCCGTCGCGCCCTGCTGTCGGTCTCCGACAAGAACGGCCTGCTCGAACTGGCCCGCGTGCTCGCCGCGCAGGACGTCGAACTGGTCTCCACCGGCGGCACCGCACGCGCGCTGCGCGAGGCCGGACTCGCCGTGCAGGACGTCAGCGATGTCACCGGCTTCCCCGAGATGATGGATGGCCGGGTCAAGACCCTGCACCCGAAGGTGCACGGCGGCCTGCTGGGCCGTGCCGGCACCGATGATGCGGTGATGGCCGAACACGGCATCGCGCCGATCGACCTGCTGGTGCTGAACCTGTACCCGTTCGAGCAGGTATCGAAGAAGCCGGGCGTCGGCTTCGAGGAACTGATCGAGAACATCGACATCGGCGGCCCTGCGATGCTGCGCTCGGCGGCGAAGAACTTCGCCCGCGTGGCGGTCGCCACCGATCCCGCGCAGTACGCGGCGCTCGCCGAGGAACTTCAGGCGAACGACGGCGCGCTCTCCGGCCGGACCCGCTGGCGGCTGGCGGTCGCCGCGTTCGACAACGTCGCCCGCTACGACGCGCGCATCAGCGACCTGCTGTCTTCCCTGGGCGACGAGGGCGAAGTCTCGCCCTTTCCGGCGCAATCCAACGACAAGTTCTCCAAGGTCATGGACCTGCGCTACGGCGAGAACCCGCACCAGCAGGCCGCGTTCTACCGCGACCTGGCGCCTGCGCCCGGCTCGCTCGCCACCTTTGCCCAGTTGCAGGGCAAGGAACTCAGCTTCAACAACCTGGCCGATGCCGATGCGGCATGGGAGTGCGTGCGCCAGTTCGAGGCGCCGGCCTGCGTCATCGTCAAGCACGCCAATCCCTGCGGCGTGGCGATGGGCGTGGCCCCCGGCGATGCCTACGAGCTCGCCTACGCCACCGACCCGACCAGCGCGTTCGGCGGCATCATCGCCTTCAACGTGACGCTGGATGCGGCGACCTGCAAGGCGATCCTCGATCGCCAGTTCGTCGAGGTGCTGATCGCCCCCGACTACGAGGAGGCCGCGCTCGACTACGCGAAGAAGAAGGCCAACGTGCGCGTGCTGAAGATCCCGATGGCGCCGCGCGCGCCCGGCTTCATCGACGTCAAGCGCGTCGGTTCCGGCCTGCTGATGCAGACCGCCGACGACCGCGAGGTCGGCCGCGGCGAGCTGAAGGTGGTCACGAAGCTCGCGCCAACCGACAAGCAGATG
>JAEXBT010000039.1 GCA_023393895.1 Pseudomonadota bacterium | reverse complement strand
GGCGCGAGATCACCCAGCGCCTGCATGACGTGGTGAGCCGCGGGCGCGAGCTCTGGGACTACGAGCTTTCGCAGACCACGTCCGATGGCCTGCAACGCACCATGCTGCTGAACGCGCAACGCATGGTGCTGCCGGACAGCGAGGATGAAGTGGCGCTGATCACGCTCAGCGACATCACCCACCAGAAGACCGCGGAGATGGAAATCTCCGAGCTCAACCAGCAGCTGCGGGGCAAGATCGACCAGGTGTCGGACGCCAACCGCGAGCTGGAGGCGTTCAGTTACTCGGTGTCGCACGACCTGCGCGCCCCGCTGCGCCACATCTCGGGCTTCGCGGAAAAGCTGGGCCGCGAGCTGGGCGAAGATGCCAGCGAGCGGTCCCGCCATTACCTGGCGACGATCGACGCCTCCGCCAAGCGCATGGCGGCGCTGATCGACGACCTGCTGGTCTATTCGCGCCTCGGGCGCAGCGCGCTCCGGCTGCAGCCCGTCGACATGCAGTCGCTGGTCGAGGAAACCCGTGCGCTGCTGGATTCCAATGCCCAGACCGAAACGCCGGATCGCCGCATCGAGTGGAAGATCCAGCCGCTGCCGATCGTCGTCGCCGACGAGAACATGATGCGGCAGGTGTGGATCAACCTGCTCGGCAACGCCATCAAGTACAGCGCGCCGCGGGAACTGACCGTGGTGGAGGTCAAACACCAGCGCCTGGCGGACGGAAGCCACGAGTTCACCGTGATCGACAACGGCGTCGGCTTCGACATGGCGTATGCTGGCAAGCTGTTCGGCGTGTTCCAGCGCATGCACAAGGCGAGCGAGTTCCCGGGCACCGGCATCGGCCTGGCCAACGTACAGCGCGTCCTGGTGCGCCACGGCGGGCAGATCAGCGCCGATTCCCGCCCCGGCGAAGGCGCCAGCTTCAAGTTCACCCTGCCCGCGATGCTGGACGACCCCGGCAGCGCGCGCGAGACCCGTACCACCGGAAAGAATCGATGAATGACATCCGCCCCATCCTGCTTGCCGAAGACAGCCCCGCCGATGCCGAAATGGCCATCGACGCCCTCCGCGAAGCCAACCTGGCCAACCCCATCGTCCACGTCGAGGACGGCGTCGAAGCGATGGAGTACATGCTGCGCCAGGGGCGCTTCGCCGATCGCGAGCCGGGCGATCCGGCGGTGCTGCTGCTGGACATCAAGATGCCGCGCATGGATGGCCTGGAAGTGCTCCAGAAACTGCGCGACCGGCCCGAGTACAAACATCTGCCGGTGGTCATCCTGTCTTCCTCCCGCGAGGAGAGCGACCTTGCCCGCAGCTGGAACCTCGGCGTCAATGCCTACGTGGTCAAGCCGGTGGACATCGACCAGTTTTTCGAAGCGGTGAAGACGCTCGGACGCTTCTGGGCGGTCTTCAACGAATCGCCCGGCCACGACTGATGCCATGATCACGCCCCGGCCGATCCTGCTGATCGAGGACAGCGTCGACGACGCCGACCTGATCGCGTTCGAATTGGCGGATGCCGGGCTGCATGTCGAATTGCACCGCGTCGAGCTGCTGCCGGAACTGGAAGCCGCGCTCGAGCGCAGCGACTGGGCGCTGGTGGTCTGCGATTCCCGCCTGCCGGGTTACGACGGCGCGGAGGTCTTTGCGCGCGTCCGCGAGCGACTGCCGGATGTCCCGATCGTGTTCTGCACCGGCGGCTATCACGGCGACAACGCCCCCTTGCAGCAGGCGATCAAGGCCGCGCAGGGCCATGTCGCCAAGGACGAACTCGAGCGCCTGCCGGCCCTGGTGCGCCAGCTGCTCGGCTGACGCCCCCGGCCTCACCGGGAATGCCACGACGCCGCTTCCTCAGGGCAAGCGCGGCCAATCGTCGGCGACGAGCGTTTCCCGATACGCGTGCCAGCTGGCATAGGCCAACCAGGGCATCACCAGCCCGAGCCCGATGAAGGCGGTGGCGAAGCCGACGACCGTCAACACCACGATGATCGCCCCCCACAGCAGCATCACCCGCTTGTTGCGGAGCACGGCATGGACGCTGGAGATCGCCGCGGTCACCATGTCCACCTCCCGATCGGCGATCAGGGGCAATGACACGACCGCGACCGCGAACGTCAGCGCGGCGAAGATGCCGCCGGCGGCGCTGCCCAGCAGCAGGTACTCGACCAGCGCCAGCGTGTCGCCGGCTTCGGCGGGCCACAGCGCGGTGATGACCATCCCCGCCCGCGACCAGAGCAGGATGATCACGCCCTGCGCGAGGGCGAACACCGCGGCCTGGCCGATCACCCGGCGCGCGAGCACGAAGGAATCGGACAACCGGGGCACCCTGCCCTGCTCGAAGGCGCGACTCACGCAATAAAGGCCGACGCAGATCAGCGGGGCGATGAACACGAAACCGGACAGCAGGGTGGCAAGCAGCGCGAAACGCCCGAGCTTCCACGCCAGCGCCGCGACCAGCACGCTGACCAGGACGATCACGCCACCGAACACCGCGGTCAGCGCGGGGGCGCGGACCAGATCGCGCCAGCCGGCACGCAACCAGCGCCACGGCGCCGCCATGTCCAGATCCCGGCATGGCACGACGAACGGCCGCGCTTCCACGGCCGGATCCTCGACCGGCACTTCCCCGTTTCGTTGGATGGGTGTCGCCATGCCGCGAGTATGGTGGGCGGCGATTGACATTGCGCGCCGCAGCGCAACACGGGTTTCAGCCCCGTTCCGGTCTCACCATTCGGTGCGCCGCGGCAGCAGTCCCTGCAGCTCGGCATCGGTCAGGTTGCGCCATTGCCCGGTCTTGAGGTGGCCGAGCTTGACGTTGCCGATCCGCACCCGCACCAACTGCTTCACCCGGTAACCGAAGTGCGCCGCCATCAGGCGGATCTGCCGGTTCAGGCCCTGCACGAGCGTGATGCGGAAGCCCACCGGACCGAGCTTGCCGGCCTTGCACGGCAGCGTGACCTGTCCATGCACCGGCACCCCGCGGCGCATCCCGCGCAGGAACTCCTCGGTCACCGTGTGGTTCACCGAAACGAGGTACTCCTTCTCGAGCTTGTTCTCCGCGCGCAGGATCTCGTTGACGATGTCGCCATTGCTGGTGAGCAGGATCAGGCCTTCGGAATCCTTGTCGAGGCGACCGATCGGGAAGATCCGCCGCTCGTGCCCGATGAAATCCACGATGTTGCCCTTCACCGATTCCTCGGTGGTGCAGGTGATGCCGACCGGCTTGTTGAGCGCGATGTAGACATGCCGGCGCTTGCCCGCCGCGACCGTGCGGCGCACCAGCTTCTCGCCATTGACGAGCACGACGTCGCCATCGGCCAGTTCGTCGCCGATCCGGGCGCGTTCGCCGTTCAGGGTGACGTGCCCGGCGGCGATCAGTCGATCGGCCTCGCGGCGGGAGCAGAAGCCGGTATCGGCGATGTACTTGTTGAGGCGCATGGAGGGGAGCACACGGGATAAGCCGTGCATTCTCCCATGCCGGCCGCGCTGCCGGGGCCGGAACCGCCGCCCGCGACGCATGGCATGATCGCCCGGTCATGTCCGTGGAACCCGCCATGCGTCCGCCGAAAGCCCTTGCCGCCCTCGTGCTCGCCCTGTCCCTGCCCGCGCATGCGGCGGAACCCGTCGCCACGGCACCCTCCACAGACGCATTCGACGCCCGGCTCGACGCCATTGGCCGCGCGCCCCGGGCCGACCGCATCGAAGCCGACATCCGCACGCTGGTCTCCTTCGGCACGCGCCACACGCTCTCCGACACGCTCTCCGGCACCCGGGGCATCGGCGCCGCGACGCGCTGGATCCATGACGAATTCACCCGCATCTCGCAGGCTTGCGGCGGCTGCCTGGAAGTGCGCTACGTGCGCGGCACCGTCAAGGCGGGGGAAACCCGCATTCCGCGCGACACGGAAATCACCAACGTCATCGCCATCCAGCGCGGCCATGCCGATCCGGGGCGCTACGCGATCATGAGCGGCGACATCGACTCGCGCGCTTCGGACGTGATGGATGCCACGATCGATGCGCCGGGCGCCAACGACAACGCCAGTGGTGTGGCCGGCACCCTGGAAGCGGCGCGCGTGCTCAGCCGCGAGCGGTTCCCGGGCTCGATCGTCTACGCGGCGCTCTCCGGCGAGGAACAGGGTCTGTACGGCGGCCGGATCCTCGCGGAGCTGGCCCGCAGCGAGGGCTGGCGCATCGTCGGCGTGCTGAACAACGACATGATCGGCAACGTGCACGGCATCGACGGCATCACCGACCGGCGCACGGCACGCGTGTTCTCGGAGGGCACCCGCGCCAACGAGACGCCTGCGGAGGCCCGCCAGCGCCGCTTCACCGGCGGCGAGGTGGACTCGCCCAGCCGCAACCTCGCGCGATACATCAAGGCCCTCTCGCGCCACGTGCCGGACCTCGACGTGATGCTGGTCTACCGGCTCGACCGTTTCGGGCGCGGCGGCCACCATCGCCCCTTCAACGATGCGGGGTTCCCGGCGGTGCGGGTGATGGAAGCGCACGAGCATTACGATCGCCAGCATCAGGACCTTCGCAGTGAAGTGCAGGCAGACGGCAGCCGGCACACCTATGGCGATACGCTGGACGGCGTGGATTTCGAATACGCCGCGCGCCTGACCGCCCTCGACGCGGTGACGCTGGCGGCACTGGCAGCCGCCCCGCCGCCGCCGGCAGGCGTCACGATCGAGGGCGCCGTGACCGCGGACACCACCCTCGCCTGGCAGCTGCCACCGCCGGAGCTGGCCCCCGGCCTGGCGGGATATCGCCTGCATTGGCGGGCCACCGACGAGCCGCGCTGGCGCCATCAGGTGTTCGTCGGCCGGACCGACCGCCACACGCTGCGCAACATCATCATCGACAACTGGTATTTCGGCGTCTCGGCGGTCGGGGAAGATGGCAGCGAGAGCCCGGTCGTGTTCCCGGGCGCGGCGGGCAGCTTCGGCGGTTACTCGAACGCCCCCACCGCCGCCTCGACCGGGCGTTGACCGCAGGCAGGCGCGGAATCGCCGGAAGACCAGAGCGACCCATCCGGTGCCGGGGGCTGCTACGCTTTTCGAACGGGCGCTCCGATCACCGATTCACCGCATCGGAGCCACCCGGATGACTTCAAACCATTGCGGCTGCCCGGCGCCGGATCGCGGACAGCACGTGCCATGAACGGGGACACCTCGATGCCGCTACTCGATGCCGATACCTATCTCGACCGCATCCGACTGCTGGGCGTGGTGGCCATCATCATCGCCCTCGCCACCTGGACGATGGACCTGGCTGGCTGGGTCTACACCTGTCCGTTCTGCCGGGTCCAGCGCTCGGCGATCGGCGTGCTGGGCCTGCTGATGCTCCTGCCCCGCCCCGGCCATTGGCTGGTGCGCTGGATCGGC
>JAEXBT010000193.1 GCA_023393895.1 Pseudomonadota bacterium | reverse complement strand
CGAAGCCCGTGAAGAACGGGAACAGCATTTCGAAGTAACCCGCCCACACGTTGCGCCCGCCACCCGCCGAGTTACCGGCCGAACCCACGATCTGCCCGGACTCGGACAGCGGATCGTAACGATCCTGATAGGTTTCTTCGCGGTATTCCGCACCGACCACCGCAGCCGCGGTACCACCCGGCAGCGAGAACATGTCGAACGCGGCGCTACCGAACGCTTCCTTCATCGTCGAACGCATGTCACGCGAGATGGTCGCGGTGAAGCCCAGCGCGGTCGGGTCGCCCGCGAACGGGTCGTAGATGTTGTAGTCGCCACGGTTGATCGCAGCCTGGGCCAGGCCACCCACCACGTAGTTGGTGCCGAGGCTGTAGGCCTTGCTGTCCGCATAGCGCATGCCGAAGTCGACGTCGACCTTGTCCCACAGACGGCCCTGGATGGCGCCGAGGAAGTTGTAGGTCGTTTCTTCGGTGCTGCCGTCACGCGGGCCAAGCGCCGCGAAGCGGTGGAACATGTACAGCTGGGTGTTGGCCAGGCCAGCGTAGTACGGATCGGCCGCATGCGGGTTCAGGCCGCCATCGGCAGCCGGGGTGCCCGGGTGGTTCGGGGTGCCCGGATCAAGGCGGATGGCGCCGCCCGGCCACGGGCTCGACGGCACCGGCGCGTAGCGACCGAAGCTGCGGACGCGCGCCACGTCGGCGTTGAACGAGGCCGACCAGTTGTCATTGATCTGGTGGTCACCGCGCATGAAGGCGCTGTTGGTCTTCAGGCCGGTCAGGTTGGCCGAGATCATGCTGTGGTTGTACTGGCAGACCGAGCCGGGGCCGGTACCCGTGTTGTAGAACAGGTTGGTCCCGTTGCTGCACTCGCCCGGAACGGCGGTGCCGTAGATCGGGTGCTGCAGGCGCTGGGAAGTAGCAGTCGAGGGCGCCAGCGCGAAGTTGTTGGAGTACACCGAGGTGCCCGGGCGATCCATCCAGTAGTCACGGTCGCGGGTAAACACCACGTCACGGCTCTGCGACGAGGCGCCAGCCAGGATGCGGCCACGCTCGCCGGCGGTGCCCATGACCGCGCTCATTTCCTTGGTCTTGCCACCCGGCTGGGACGGGATGCCCAGACCGACGGTGAATTCCATGCCGTCATAGTCCTTGCGGGTGATGATGTTCACCACGCCACCGATCGCGTCCGAGCCGTAGATCGACGAGGCGCCATCGGACAGCATTTCGATGCGCTCGACGGCGGCCATCGGGATCGAGTTCAGGTTCTGGCCCTGACCCAGGATCGGGGTGGTCGGCACGCGGCGGCCATCGACCAGGATCAGCGTACGGGCCGAACCCAGGCCGCGCATGTTGATCTGCGTCGCGCCCTGGCCCGAGGAGCCGGAGGTCGACTGGTAGGAACCGAACGAGTTGAAGGTCGTGTCGCGCAGGTAGTCGGCAACCGACACGTCACCGCTGGCCTCGATCTGCTCGCGGTTGATGACGGTAACCGGCAGGGCGCCTTCGATTTCGGCGCGCTTGATGCGCGAACCGGTCACTTCGATGCGATCCAGGGTCCTGGACTGCTCGTTCTGCTCGTCGGTCTGGTTCTGCGCGAAGGCATTACCCGCGACCAGAGAAGCAGTGCCGATGAAAAGAGCGACCTTGATCGCGCTCGTCAGCTTCTTGGTATTCAACATTGTGGTGTATCTCCAGAGAGTCTCAAAGAGGCCAGCCCAGATGGACAAGGCTGGGCCGAGCATAACGCAATTTTCACTATGCGGGAAAGCCTACGTTCAGGGTCGCCTATTCAGGGTTTGGCTGTTGCCGTTTTGTTCAGCGTGCGTCACGTTTTCAGCGCGCGCTTTCGCAATGGCTTAACACCTCAACTTCCCCTCTTGCGTTTACTCCCAAAGGCCATCACCCCGTCGTGGCGGCACGCCGCGCCGGATCGGAGCGCACGGCCCGCGCGCCAGTAGGCAAGAATGTCTCATCTGTCTACGCACTCCTCCACATGAATCACACCGACGAGCGGGAACGACAACGCAACTGGACGGCTTTCTGGCAGCACGGCGCACTGCACTCTCTGTCCGACGCACAGGCCGGCAACTACGAAGGCGCCGTGGCAGCGTTCTGGCACCGCGTGTTCGGCGGGCTGGGGACCGGGCAGCACGTGCTCGACATCGCCACCGGCAATGGTCCGCTTCCCGCGATGCTCCACGCGATGCACGCTGGCGCGCTGCCGCTCATCGACGCGGTCGACCTCGCCGACCCGCTCCAGCCGGCCTGGCATCAGATGCTTCCGGCAAGTGAGCGGGAACGCATCCGCTTCCACCCCGGCGTCAGGGCGGAGACACTCCCCTTCGCGGACGCCGGCCATGACCTGGTGACCAGCCAGTACGGCATCGAGTACGCGGACCTGGATCTCGCACTCGGAGAAGCGCTCCGGGTGCTCAAGCCCGGGGGGCGGATGGCACTGGTTATGCACCATGCCGACTCGCAGCTGGTTACCGTGGCACGGGAGGAGCTGCGGCTTTCCGCCTTGCTTCGCGCTCCGGACGCGGGCCTGCTGGCGCGTGCCCGAGCGCTCTATCCATGGCTGGCCAAAGTCGCTGCCGGTGCGCGCGACGAGGTGGTGAAGTCTCCGCAGGCCGCAGCGGCGCGGCTTGCATACAACGAGGTGCAGTCGCGGCTGTCCGCGGAGTGCGCGGCCAGCCCGGTGCCTGACCTGCTGCACGACGCGCGCGAAGTGGTGGCCTCACACGTCGACGGGCTCATGCGGGGTGCCGCCGACGCGACGCAGGCGATCGCGGCGCTCGATGACTGGGAGCAGGCGCTGGGCGATGCCGAATTCCGGCACCGGGAACTCCTGTCGCACGCACTGGACCAGCACGGCATCGACAAGGTGACAGCCAAGCTCTCAGCCGCGGGCGCGTGCGACATTCACGTGCACGCGCTTGATCAGGACGGCATGCTGCTCGGCTGGGCGCTGGAGTGCGTCAAGACCTGACCTGGCGAGGCCAGGGATCCTGCTCAGCCCGCCAGCGCTTCAGCCGTCCGCTGCTGCTCTTCCTTCAACGCCCCGGGCATGCGCGGGCCGTACTCGTCGAGGTACTCGCCGATGCTGGCGAACTCGTGGCGCCAGCCAGCGGCGTCGTAGCCGAACAGCTTCTCGCGGGCTTCGTCGCTGAGCTGCACGCCCTCCAGATTCACGTCGCCAAGCTTAGGCAGCCGGCCGATCGGCGTCTCGACCGCATCCAACTCTCCGGCCACGCGCTTCAGCATCCACTCCAGCACGCGCATGTTGTCGCCGAAGCCCGGCCACAGGAAATCGCCGGCGTCGCCCTTGCGGAACCAGTTGACGTGGAAGACCTTGGGCAGCTTGGCGCCGGGCTTGTCGAAGGACAGCCAGTGCGCGAAGTAGTCGGCGAAGTTGTAGCCGCAGAACGGCTTCATCGCCATCGGGTCACGGCGCATCACGCCCACCGCACCGGTGGCGGCCGCGGTGGTCTCCGAGCCCATGGCGGCACCGACGAGGACGCCGTGGGTCCAGTCGCGGGCCTCGAACACCAACGGCACCAGCGAGGCACGGCGACCGCCGAACACGATCGCCGAGATCGGCACGCCCTGCGGCGCTTCGGCTTCCGGCGAGTAGGACGGGCACTGCTTTGCGCTCACGGTGAACCGCGCGTTGGGATGCGCGGCCGGCTTGCCGGCATTGGCATCGAACGGATTGCCCTTCCAGTCGGTCTGCGGCACGCGCTTGTCCAGCCCTTCCCACCACGGCTGGTTGTCATCGGTGACGGCCACGTTGGTGAAGATGGTGTTCTTCTGGATCGAGGCCAGTGCGTTCGGATTGGACTTCTCCGAGGTGCCGGGCGCCACGCCGAAGAAGCCGGCTTCCGGATTGATCGCGTACAGGCGGCCGTCGGCGCCGGGACGCATCCAGCAGATGTCATCGCCAATGGTGCTGATCTTCCATCCGTCCTTGCGGTAGCCCTCGGGCGGGATGAGCATCGCGAGATTGGTCTTGCCGCAGGCACTCGGGAAGGCGGCGGCAATGTAATGCGTCTCGCCCTTCGGATTCTCGATGCCGAGGATCAGCATGTGCTCGGCCAGCCAGCCCTCGGTGCACGCCTGGTGGCTGGCGATGCGCAGCGCGTGGCACTTCTTGCCGAGCAGCGCGTTGCCGCCGTAACCGGAGCCGAACGACTGGATCTCGAGGTCCTCGGGGAAATGCATGATGAAGCGGCGATCGGGATTGAGGTCGCCCGTGGAATGCAGGCCGCGCACGAAGCCGCCTTCGCGCTCGATGCGCGCCAGCGCGGCATCGCCCATCCGCGTCATGAGCCGCATGTTGGCGACGACGTAGGGCGAATCGGTGATCTCCACGCCGCAACGCGACAGTGGCGAATCGATCGGTCCCATGCAATACGGAATGACGTACATGGTGCGACCCTGCATGCAGCCCTCGAACAGGCTGTGCATCTGCTGGCGCGCGATGGCCGGTTCCATCCAGTGGTTGTTGGGGCCGGCGTCGTCGCGCTGCGGCGTGCAGACGAAGGTGAGGTGCTCGACGCGGGCGACATCGTCCGGATGTGAGCGGTGCAGGTAGCTGTCGGGATGGGTCTCGTCGTTGAGGCGCATCAAGGTGCCGTCGGCCAGCATCTGCTCGATCAGCGCCGCGTTCTCGGCATCGGAACCATCGCACCAGTGGATGCGGTCGGGGCGGGTGAGCGCGGCGACTTCATCGACCCACTGGTTGAGCGAGTCGAGCTGGGACGGGGTGTTCTTCAGTGCGTTCATCGGGTTTCCATCAAGAGGAGCGGCGGGCGACGCGGTGCCGGCATCAGGCCCTGGCGGGGATCAGCGTCGCCATCATGTGGTGGACGTAGTCCTCGAACTCCTCGCGCTGCATGTCGCGCTGGCCGAGCTGCAGATTGAGCTGGAGGAAGCCGACGTAGGCGGCATATGCCAGGCGCGCGCGGTGCTGGGCGTCGGTGGCATCGAGGCCGGCGGCACGGAACGCACCGGTGAGGTAGTCAAGCCGGCGCTTGGACACGCGGCCAATCACCGGTTGCACGGCCGGGTGCTCCAGCGCCTTGAGCAGCTCGCTGTAGATGACGTGCGATTGCACTTCGTTGGCAACCACCTTGAACAGCGCACCAAGTCGGTCGGCAGGGTCCTGGATCTTCTCGAGCTGGCCGAACACCTCGTCCTGCTCGTGGGTCTCCCAGCGTTCCAGCGCGGCCTGCAGCAGCGCGTCGCGGGACGGGAAGTGCCAGTAGAAGCTGCCCTTGGTCACACCGAGCCGGCGCGCCAGTGGCTCCACGGCCACGGCGGACACGCCCTGCTCGGCGATCTGTTCGAGCGCGGCCTGCGCCCAGTCGTCGGCACTCAGGCGGCCGCTGCGTTCGGGTTTGTCGGGAGATGCTGTCATGGCGCCATTCTAACCATACGCAAGGGTCAATCCGCGTATGCCGCGATGCAGCTTGACACGGTCGTCGCGCAAACATACTTTCGCGTATGGTTCGGCGGCGAGCGTCGTCGGGCATCCTTGTCCAGTCCACCGTCAACGCGCTGCGCAAGCCGCCGGAGTCCGTCATGTCGATCGCCCTTCCCATCCTGGCCGTTCTCTTCGCCACTGGCCTGGCCGCCTATCACCGCTGGCGCCTGCCGGTCTGGGCGGCGATCACCGCTTCGCTGCTGCTGGCCTGCTGGCTGCTCGGCGCCAACCCCACCGCGACCCTGGTGATGGCGATGCTCAGCGCGATCATCGCCATCCCGCTGCTGATTCCCGGCCTGCGCAAGGCGGCGATCACCGCGCCGCTGCTGAAGTTCTACACCAGGATCCTGCCGCCGCTGTCGGACACCGAGCGCACCGCGCTGGAATCGGGCACGGTCGGCTTCGAGGGCGAACTGTTCTCCGGCAAGCCTGACTGGGAACAGCTGCTGGCACAGCCCAGGCCCGAACTCACCGCCGAGGAGCAGGCCTACCTCGATGGCCCGACCGAAACCCTGTGCCGGATGACCGACAACTGGGAGATCGACCACGTCCGCGCCGACCTGCCGCCGGAG
>JAEXBT010000141.1 GCA_023393895.1 Pseudomonadota bacterium | reverse complement strand
GGGCTGCCCGGACGACTGGATCGAGCGCCGCGTCTACACGCCGCTCGCGACCGGCGGCCCGGTGCTGTTGCTGGTGGTGCTGTTCGTGCTGTTCGGGTTCAAGGGTGTCGCCGCCTGGGCGATCCAGATGGCGTGGATTCCGTTCTGGGCCGCGGGCGTGATCAACGGGCTCGGCCACTGGTGGGGTTATCGCAACTTCGAGACCACTGACACCGCCACCAACCTCACCCCGTGGGGCGTGTGGGTCGGCGGCGAGGAGCTGCACAACAACCACCACGCGTTCCCGTCCTCGGCGAAGTTCTCGCTGCGCAAGTGGGAGTTCGACATCGGCTGGGCGGCGATCCGCGTGTTCCGTGCGCTGGGCCTGGCCAAGGTGCTGCGGGTGGCGCCGACGCTCGACATCCGCCCGAACATCCCGATGCCGGACATGGAAACGATGAAGGCGTTGCTGGCGCATCGGTTCCAGGCGATGACCGATTTCCACCGCAACGTGGTCAAGCCCGCGCTGCGCGAGGAGGCGCGGCGCCGCAACGTGCGTCTGCGCCGGATGATGCCGCGGCGGCTGCGCAAGGCGCTGGCCGACGATGGTCGCTGGCTGCGCCCCGAGGCGAAGGCGCAGATGGAGGCGTGGATCGCCGGTTCGCCGCGCATCCAGACCCTTGTCGAGCACCGGCGCCGGCTGGCGCAGGTGCTGGAAACGCGTTCGTCCAACGCGCAGGACACGCTGCACAAGCTGCAGGACTGGTGCCGCGAGGCCGAGGCCAGCGGCATCCGTTCGCTGCAGGAATACGCGCAACGGCTGCGCGGGTACTCGCTGGCGGCGTGAGGACGATGCGTCGCGCGCTGGTGCTGTGCGGTGCGCTGGCGTTGCTGCCCACGCCCGGCGCGATGGCGCAGCACAACACCGGCGACTACCTGAAGCGCATCGACAGCGATGGCGACGGCCGCGTCTCGCCGGCGGAATACGTGGCATGGATGAGCTACGGGTTCGATGCGATGGACCGCAACCGCGACGACGTGCTGCAGCCGCATGAGCAACCCGGAGGGCGCGGCAAGGCCATCACCCGCGCCGAGCATCGCGCCAACCTGCTCGAGCGCTTCCGCCGTCAGGATGCGAACCGCGACGGCCATCTCTCCGCGAAGGAGCTGGCCGCGCCGCCGCGTTGAGGCTCACGGCTTCGCGCGGCGCCTCTCCAGCAGTTCGATGCTGCGTGCCGGATGCATCAGCTGGCGCTTGCCGTCGGCGCTGGGCGTGCTTGCGTCCAGGATCAGCGCGATCACCTCCTCGGGTTTGAGCGCGGGATCGATCGCCAGCAGCTTGGCGGCAAGGTTGGTGACCTGCGGGGCCGCCATCGAGGTTCCCGACATCGCGACCCGGCGCCCACCCGGGACCACGCTCGCCACGTCCACCCCATTGCCGTAGACGCGCACCTGCGGGCCGGCGCTGGTGAAGCTGGCGGCATCGCCGGCCTGGTCCACCGCGCCCGCGGTCAGCAGGTTCGGATGCGAGAGGCCCGAAGGGATGAAGCGGTCGAATGAGGCGTCGTTGGCGCTGTTGCCCGCACCGGCAATGAATAGGATGTTCGGTGCTCCGGCGATAGCGGCATCCAGCGCATCGTGCATCACCGCAAAACGCGCTTCCGCCTGCCGGCGGTGGTCCTCCGGCGTGCCCGGTGCACCGGCCTGGGCGATGAGCCCGGTCAGCATTGCAGGCGAGTACCCCCAACTCATGTTGACGACGCGCACGCCATGGGCCTTGAAGTAGGCGATGGCATCGCGCATCGCCACCGCGTGCGATTGCGCGGCGGCATCATCGAACAGCGGTGGCGGGATGGCCCAGTGGGCGCTCATGCGCGCCGACAGGAGGCGTGCGGCCGGGTTGCCGGCGGCGGCGATCCCGGCCACATGGGTTCCGTGTGCGTACCCCATGTAGAGGCCGATGTCCTGGTAGTACGCACCCAAGGCCTCCGGCGGCATCGCAGCCATGCGCGCGCGTGCAGCCTGCGCGGCCTCCGAGTCCAGTCCGGCGAGGAGGTCCGACGTGCCCTGGAAGTCGTCCGCGAGGGTGTCGATACGCCCCGCGAACCCGTCGGGGAGCGCCAGCAGGTCGCCGCGGCTGCGGTGTTGCACCCAGTCCTCGGGCTCCCAGGCGATGCCGTGGACGTCGTCGATGAAGCCGTTGCCATCGTCGTCGCGGCCGTCCACAGTTTCCTTCGGGTTGGACCACAGCTGGCCGGGGAACAGCGCGGTGTCCACGCCACTGTCCCAGATCGCGACGGTCACCGGCGCCAGGTCGTCGCGGCTGGCCATGTCGACCTGCCGTGCCTGCCAGATGTCTGGTCGGACCACGCGGTTGGCCGCGATCCAGCGCTCGAATTCGGCCCGCGACTGCGGGAGATAGCGAAGCTCGAAAGTGCTGACGTAACGCAGCCAGGCAATGCGCCGGGCCTGGGCCCACGTCAGGCGCCGGTTGGCCGCGAACGCGGGATCGATATCGGACTGGATGACGCCGAGCAGCACCGCATCGTTCCACAGGCTGCGCGTTCCGTTGAGCTCGGTCACGGCGCGTCCTGCGTTGGCCCAGTCGGTCTGCGTCAGGCGCTCGCGCACGGCCGTGGCGAAGGCGATTTCGCGCGTGGCCTTGTCATCGCCGGCATCGAGGACAGCAGCGGCCGCTGCTTCCAGCAGGCCCGAGGTCGCACGCTTGGCCGAGGCCTGCAGCCCGCGAATCGTCTCGCCGCGAGCACGCGCCTCGGCGGTATCGCCGCGCAGCAACGCCAGCCATTGCAGCAGTTCGTGACGCCGGATCAGGGTGGTCGCATCGCGGATGTCGTAGTCGCGCAGTTGCGCCTCGGTGTCGCGGCGCAAGCGGTCGGCCAGCACCGTGAACGCGGCATCGTCGGTCATCAGCGCGCTGGCATTGGCCACGTCGGGTGCATAACTCAGCACCGGCAGGTCGGCATCGGTGTGGACTGCCTTGGGCGCCGGTACGGGTTGCTGCGCGATGGCCGGGGCTGCAGCCAGCACCGTCAGCACGGCCATGACCAGCAGGTATCGTGTTGTGGAAGCGCGAAAGTTCATTAGGGCTCCGGGCGGCGTGAATCGGAGTCGGACCTGCAATCTCCGCTGGCCACGGCGTGGCTGGCCGACATACAGGTGGAGGAGGCGGCGATCTGCGGTAGCGCAGCGGGCTGCGGTGGCGCGCGATCGAGTGCAAGCCAGCGCGCATGGCTGAATGAAACGCCGCTCACGCTCACCCTTCCGTCGGCGCGGACGCACAGCGCCACGTTCGCCATCATCCACTCCTCCATGCATCCGCCGGAGGTGCTCGGCGCGGGCGCTGGTGCCTGCGGTACTGCCTCCAACACCCGGCCACCGAGTACCCCGGTGCCGGTGATGGCGATCGCTGTCAGCGTCAACAAGGAGAGTTTCATCCGCGTGGCTCCTTCCCGCCCGCTTGTTCGGGCCTCCCTGGGGAAATCGCGTTCGAAGGCTGCGAACTGCCATCGGGTATGCGGCTTTACCTGAACCTATCAGGCACTGTGACGCGCCTCACGCTGCGTTGCGGAACCCCGACTCACCGACCGCAAAGGAAAACGCCGGCACGAGGCCGGCGTTTTCAGTACACCCGTTGCGAAGATCCTCAGTGATCCGACGCCTTCGATGCGCCCAGGCCCGTCTCGGAACGGATCTGCTGGGCCTTGAACGCCGCCCGGTCCTGCTGCGCGCGGGCGCTCTTGTCGGTGACCGAAAAGAACCAGATCCCGAGGAAGGCCAGCGTCATCGAGAACAGCGCCGGCGAGGTGTACGGGAACGGTGCGGAACCCGCCGGGTTGCCGAGCGTGGCTTCCCACACCGAGGGGCTCAGCACGGTCAGCGTCACCGCCGAGATCAGGCCGAGGAAGCCGCCGATCACCGCGCCACGGGTGGTCATGCCCTTCCACAGGATCGACAGCAGCAGCACCGGGAAGTTGGCCGAGGCCGCCACCGCGAACGCCAGTGACACCATGAAGGCGATGTTCTGCTTCTCGAAGGCGATGCCCAGGATCACCGCCAGCACGCCCAACGCGAGCGTGGTGATGCGCGAGACCTTCAGCTCCGAGGCGCTGTCGGCCTTGCCGCCCTTGAACACCGTCGAGTACAGGTCATGCGACACCGCGGAGGCACCCGACAGCGTGAGCCCCGCGACCACCGCCAGGATGGTGGCGAAGGCGACCGCCGAGATGAAGCCGAGGAAGACGTCGCCGCCGACCGACTGGCCCACCAGTACCGCGGCCATGTTCTTGGCGCCATCACCGCCGAGGATCTTGCCGGCGGTGACATCGGCCATCTCCGGGTTGGTCAGCACCAGGGTGATCGCGCCGAAGCCGATGATGAAGATCAGCAGGTAGAAGTAGCCGATCCAGGTCGTCGCCCACAGCACCGACTTGCGCGCTTCCTTGGCATCCGGCACGGTGAAGAAGCGCATCAGGATGTGCGGCAGGCCCGCGGTGCCGAACATCAGCGCCATGCCGAAGCTGATCGCGGAGATCGGGTCCTTGATGAAGCCACCGGGTCCCATGATCGATTGCCCGGCTGTGGCCGCCGCGGCGGGATCGGTGCCCGCGTTCGAGGCGATCTGCGACTTCACCCGCACTGCATCGGCGAACAGCGCCTCGAAGCTGAAGCCGTAGCGATACATGATCATCAGCGCCATGAAGGTGACGCCCGAAAGCAGCAACACGGCCTTGATGATCTGCACCCACGTGGTTGCGGTCATGCCGCCGAACAGCACGTAGACCATCATCAACGCACCGACGATGACGACCGCGATCCAGTAGTCCAGCCCGAACAGCAGCTTGATCAGGCTGCCCGCACCGACCATCTGCGCGATCAGGTAGAACGCTACCACCACCAGCGTGCCGGACGCTGCGAAGGCGCGGATCGGGCCGTTCTTGAAGCGGTAGCCGGCGACGTCGGCAAAGGTGAACTTGCCGAGGTTGCGCAGGCGTTCGGCCATCAGGAACATCAGGATCGGCCAGCCGACCAGGAAGCCGGTCGCGTAGATCAGGCCGTCGAAGCCGTCCACCATCACCGCGGCGGTGATCCCGAGGAACGAGGCCGCCGACATGTAGTCGCCGGCGATCGCCAGGCCGTTCTGGAACCCGGTGATGCCGCCGCCGGCGGTGTAGAAGTCGGCTGCGCTGCGTGTCTTGGCCGCGGCCCACTTGGTGATCCACAGGGTGGCGATGACGAACGCGGCGAACATGCCGATCGCCAGCCAGTTGGTTTCCTGCTGCACGGTCTCGCCGACATCCGGCGCGGCGAGTGCGGCGGAAGATGCCAGCAGTCCGGTGGCAAGCATGGCGAGTCCTTGGCTCATGCGGTTCATGCGCGCGCCTCCTGGATGATCTCGTCGACCAGGCGGTCGTACTCGCGGTTGGCCCGCCAGACATAGAAGCCGGTGATCGCCACGGTGAACACGATCAGTCCCAACGCGATCGGAATGCCGAGCGTGGTCACGCCGGGGCCAATGCGCTGGGCGAGGAACTCCTTGTCGAAGGCGATCGCGCCGATGAAGCCGTAATAGGCCACCAGCATCACCACGGTGAGGAGCCAGCCGAACGAATTGCGCTTGCGGCGCAGCAGCTGGTACTTGGGATTGGCCTCGATGCGGGCCATCATCGGGTCGAGCGGTGGTGACATGCGGGCTCTCCGGTGCGGAAGTGATGCAGGCGGGGGGACACCCCGCCCGCGTGGATCAGAAGCTGTACTTGACGGTGGTGTGGACGCGCTTGAGGTCGCCCTCCGCGCCATTCTCT
>JAEXBT010000128.1 GCA_023393895.1 Pseudomonadota bacterium | reverse complement strand
CGCCATCGTCTGCATGTCGACATCGGGATTGCCGGATTCGCTGGCCGGATGCGCGATCATCGCGCCAGCGCCGTGTCCGCCGTGTCCGCCGTGTCCGCCGTGTCCGCCGTGTCCGCCGTCGCCGCCGTCGGCTTTCGGCGCCATCGTGGCCCCGCACATGCCGGCACCGCATTTCATTTCACCGGCGGTGGGTTTCGACATCGAAGCGCCGCAACGCATCTCGCCATCGCCGGACATGCCGCCGTGGCCCATGTCGGCCATGGTCAGCAGCGCACGGGGATCGAGCGGCGGGATGGGGGCCTCGAGCCCCGGGGCAGGGGAGAGCGTGGCGCGTGCGTATCCGCCGCGATCCATCGCCTGGGCGAAGACGGTATAGGGCTGCTCGGCCGGTTCGACCACCACGTCCAGCGTCTCCGCGATTGGCAGGCGGAACTCGTCCACGGTCACCGGCTCCACGCGCTGTCCATCGGCGGCGACCACGGTGAGCTTGAGTCCGGGGATGCGGACATCGAAATAGGTCATGGCGGACGCGTTGACGAATCGCAGGCGGACTTTCTCGCCGCGCTTGAACAGGGCGGTCCAGTTGCCCGCCGGCGTGCTGCCATTGGCCAGATACGTGTAGGTGAGGGCGGTGACGTCGGCGAGGTCGGTCGGGCTCATACGCATGCGTCCCCATTCACCGCGATCCTTCAGCGTGGCGCGCAGGCCGTCGCGGCGGGCATCGCGCAGGAAATCGCCGACGGTGCGCAGGTTGCGGTTGTAGTAGTGGCCCATGATCTTCAGCTTGCGCTGGATCGCGTGCGGGTCCTCGTCGCTCCAGTCGGAGAGCACGATGACATGGTCGCGGTCGGCTTCGACGCCATCGCTTTCGCGCGGCTCGATCACGATCGCGCCGTACACGCCGACCGCCTCCTGCATGGAGGAGTGCGCGTGGTACCAGTAGGTGCCTGCCTGCCGCAGCTTGAAGCGGTAGAGCCAGCTTTCCCCCGGTGCGATGCCGTGGAAGCTGAAGCCGGGGACGCCATCCATGTTCGCGGGCAGGACGATGCCGTGCCAGTGGATCGAGGTGTCCTCCTGCAAGTGGTTGGTCACCCGCATCTCGACGGTTTCACCTTCCTTCCAGTGGAGCGTGGGCGCGGGGAGGCTGCCATTGACGACCTTGGCGCGTGCCGCTCGGCCCGTCAGGTTGACGCGGGTTTCGCCGATATCCAGCGAGAAACGGTCGCCCTGAAGGTCGGTCATCCGCTGGACATGGACGTGTTGGTCCCTTCGTGCGCGTCCCCAGGCAGCCGCGGGCAGCGTCGCCGCCGCGCCGAGCACCATCGCCCCGGTGACGAACTGGCGACGCGATGGATCGAATTCGGTCACGGGAGAACCCAAGGGGGAAAAGCATCATCTTGCCACAAGGGAATGCCTTCAGCGCAGCCGGCGTGCACTCCAGGGTCGCGTGCGGTTCACTTCGCCACGGAGTTCGCCCTCCACCAGTTCGGCTTCGTGGACGTCGCCGCCGATCTCGAAACGGACGCGCGTGCCCAGGATGCGCCCTTCGCTGACCGTCCGTGCGTGGCGACCGCTGCCGAGCGTGCCTTCCAGCAGCTGGTAGGTCTGGCGCAGCACCAGCGGGCCATCATCGGTTTGCCAACGTCCGGAAAGATCGGCCGGCACCACCCAGTGGTACGCCACGCAATAGCGGACGCAGTCCTCGCCGACCTCGGCGACTTCGTCGGGCAGCCAGTCGCCCATGTCGAAGGTGTTCGAAACCACCCGGGTCCCGGGTGCCATCGCCAGCAGCGTCGGGCGCAGTCGCAGGTTCAGCTCGGGCAGCAGGAACAGGGTGACGACGGTGGCCTTGGAGAAATCCGTCTTGAAGATGTCCGCCTGGATGAACCGGGCGAGATCGGAAAGCCCCTCGGCTTCCGCGGTACGTCGCGCCAGATCCACCAGGTCCGCGTTGTATTCGACCCCCAGCGCACGCGTGCCGCGCTTCGCGGCCATGATGACCGTGATGCCGTCGCCGGAGCCGAGATCGACCAGATAGTCGTCCGTCGTGAGCCGCGCCATCTCGAACATGCGCTCGATCAGGGCCGATGAGGTCGGTACCCAGACGACGTCCTTGCCGGCTTGACCAATGGTGGGCATGTAACGGGGTTCGTTGCCCCCGGTGCTTTCCGCACAAGTGGACGCCTCGGGGGCGGTTGCGGCCTCAGGATGTGGTGCTGCCGGCGGCCGGCAGGCGGCACACAGGCTGCCGGTGACCAGCAGAAGGGTAAGCGCGGGAGTCCTCATGTGGGCCAAGATGCCACGGAACCCGCAGCACACCTAATAACATAATAAAAATTATGCGAAGTAATGGATGGCCGTGGTGATGGATGTCCACCATAAAAATGGTAAGAGCCGGGATCAGTCTAATTGTGAGTTTTGGGCCACTAAAGCCGTTAGATCGCTCGCTTTAGACAAAGTCACATCATTACTGGACCCACATTTCCCCTTTTCAGCTACGCGAACCACTAGGCGCTGTTCGAGGCACTGTATTGCATGCGCTGGTATGCCAAGCCAAAACGTGAGCTGCAGACCACGAAATCCCGCTCCATGAAAGATTCTCCAGGTGGCATGGCTAAGTCGCCCGCGACCGAGCTGCCTTTCTGGCTGCCTTCTTGGGTTGCGCAGTCGCACTTGAAGTGACGCGCCGCGGCACGCGTACTTTGGCCAAGGTCGCTTCTAGGCTCGCAGGTAGATCGGCAAGCTTGGCCAACTGCTGTTCCAGCACTCGCGCACGCGCCTCTTCGCGCGCAGCTTGGCGAAGCGCTTCAGAGGTCGCTGCTTTAGCAGCAGCGAGTCGCTCTTTGGACTTCTCCAACGCTGACGCGTGCTCTCGAGCAGATGCCTGCATAGTGCGCTGCAACACCTTCGTCTCCTGGCGCGCCCGATCAATCTCCTGATGGGGTTCAGCCGAGATACGCGTAAAAATGCCCCACAGAACTCAAATAATTCTTTCGGTGCAATGACTTAGCCGATATTTATCTTCTCGGCCGGTTGCGCCAGAAGATCGAGCGTCGGGCACGGT
>JAEXBT010000057.1 GCA_023393895.1 Pseudomonadota bacterium | reverse complement strand
AACGACCCCCAGCTTCTGGCAGGACTGCAGAACCGCGTGATGGAAGAGCAGGTGACCGATTGGATCGCCGAGCAGGCCCAGCACACCGAGCAGCCGATGTCCTTCCAGGACGCCATCCGCGCCGAATGACGGCGCGCCGGCGGCCCCTTTCCGGAGCACTCCATGAGCCTTGAGACCAAAGCCCTGAACCTGGTGCCGATGGTGGTCGAACAGACCAGCCGCGGCGAACGGGCCTACGACATCTATTCGCGCCTTCTGAAGGAGCGGGTGATCTTCCTCGTCGGTCCGATCGACGACCACATGGCCAACGTCATCGTGGCGCAGCTGCTGTTCCTGGAAGCGGAAAACCCGGAAAAGGACATCAGCCTGTACATCAACTCGCCCGGTGGCGTGGTGACTGCGGGCCTGGCGATCTACGACACCATGCAGTTCATCAAGCCGGATGTCTCCACCATCTGCGTGGGCCAGGCGGCTTCGATGGGCGCGCTGCTCCTGGCCGCCGGTGCGGCCGGGAAGCGCTTCGCGCTGCCGAACTCGCGGGTGATGATCCACCAGCCGCTAGGCGGCTTCCAGGGCCAGGCCACGGACATCGACATCCATGCCCGCGAGATCCTGACCCTGCGCCAGCGCCTGAACGAGATCCTCTCCCGGCACACCGGGCAGTCGCTGGAAACCATCGCCCGCGACACCGAGCGCGACAACTTCAAGTCCGCCGAGGCCGCCCGCGACTACGGGCTGGTCGATCAGGTCCTCGAGCGTCGCCCGGAAGACTCGATCCAGCCGAACTGATCGCCTTCCGCGTTGTCCGAATGCAGGCCCGGCGGTCCGCCGGGCCTGTGCTATTCTCGGCCCGAGCCCTTTCGTGACAAGGGTTTCAAGGCCGTTCCACCGCTTTACGGAAACACCATGACCGAAGACCGCCAGGGCCGTTCCGGCGACAGCACCAAGATCCTCTACTGCTCCTTCTGCGGAAAGAGCCAGCACGAGGTGCGCAAGCTGATCGCCGGTCCGAGCGTGTTCATCTGCGATGAATGCGTCGATCTCTGCAACGACATCATCCGCGAGGAGCTGACCGAGAAGGCCCAGAGCGCCCGCAGCGCGCTGCCCAAGCCGCGCGAGATCCAGGAAGTCCTCGACCAGTACGTGATCGGCCAGTCCCGTGCCAAGAAGACGCTGGCCGTGGCGGTGTACAACCATTACAAGCGCATCGAGAGCCGGCAGAAGTCGGACGAAGTGGAGCTGGCCAAGTCCAACATTCTGCTGGTCGGCCCGACCGGCTCGGGCAAGACGCTGCTGGCCGAAACGCTGGCGCGGATGCTCAACGTGCCCTTCACCATGGCCGATGCGACGACGCTGACCGAAGCCGGCTACGTCGGCGAGGATGTCGAGAACATCATCCAGAAGCTGCTGCAGAAGGCCGATTACGAGGTCGAGAAGGCGCAGCACGGGATCGTCTACATCGACGAGATCGACAAGATCTCGCGCAAGAGCGAAAACCCCTCGATCACCCGCGACGTGTCCGGCGAAGGCGTGCAGCAGGCGCTGCTCAAGCTGATCGAAGGCACCGTCGCCAGCGTTCCGCCGCAGGGCGGGCGCAAGCATCCGCAGCAGGAGTTCCTGCAGGTCGATACCCGCAACATCCTGTTCATCGTCGGTGGCGCGTTCGCCGGGCTGGAGAAGATCATCCAGCAGCGCAGCACCGAGGCCGGCGGCATCGGCTTCAATGCCAAGGTGAAGTCGGCCGAGCGCAAGGCCGAGGTCGGCAAGGTGCTGGCCGAGGTGGAGCCGGAAGACCTGATCAAGTTCGGCCTGATCCCGGAGTTCGTCGGTCGCCTGCCGGTGGTCGCGACGCTGGAAGAACTGGACGAGGCGGCACTGGTCTCGATCCTGACCGAGCCGAAGAACGCCATCACCAAGCAGTTCAAGAAGCTGTTCGAGATGGAAGGCGTGGAACTGGAGTTCCGTCCGGACGCGCTGTCGGCGATCGCCCGGAAGGCGCTGAAGCGCAAGACCGGTGCGCGCGGCCTGCGCACCATCGTGGAATCGGTGCTGCTCGACATCATGTACGAACTGCCGTCGATGGAGAACGTCAGCAAGGTGGTGGTGGACGAATCGGTCATCGACCACAAGACCGAGCCGTTCGTGATCTACGAAACGCCGCCGGCCGAGCCGATGCCGAAGGCGGCATCCGGCGAATGAGCTTGAACGAACCCCGGCCTCGGCCGGGGTTTTCGTTGCAGGCGCTTGCATGGCCCCGCGCCGGCCCCCATAAAGGAACGCATGGCCTCGCCAAAGCATGATCTGGAGACCGATATGAGCGAACAGGAAACCCTCATCCCCCGCGCCGTCCTGCCGGTGCTGCCGCTGCGCGACGTGGTGGTGTTCCCGCACATGGTGATCCCGCTGTTCGTCGGTCGCGAGAAGTCGATCCGGGCGCTGGAAATGGCCATGGAGGCGGACAAGCGCATCCTGCTGGTGGCGCAGAAATCCGCCGAGACCGATGACCCCGGCGCCGACGACGTGTACGCGGTGGGCGCGATGGCCCAGGTACTGCAGCTCTTGAAGCTGCCCGATGGCACGATCAAGGTGCTGGTCGAAGGCACCGGCCGTGCCCGTGCCTCCGGCATGGAGGAGCGCGATGGCGCGTTGATGGCGGAAGTGGACGAGCTGCCCGAAGTCTCGGGCCGCGATGGCCGGGAACTGGAAGCGATCGCGCGCTCGTTGCTGGCGCTGTTCGAGGACTACGTGAAGTCCAACCGCAAGCTGCCTTCGGAGCTGGTGCAGACGTTGTCCGGGATGGACTCGCCCGAGCGCTTCGCCGACACCGTGGCCGCGCACCTCGGCGTGCGCCTGGCTGACAAGCAGAAGCTGCTGGAAACGCTGGATACCGGCGACCGGCTGGAGATGCTGGTCGGGCTGGTGCATGGCGAGCTGGATGTGCAGCTGCTGGAGAATAAGATCCGCGGCCGGGTGAAGTCGCAGATGGAGAAGAGCCAGCGCGAGTACTACCTCAACGAGCAGATGAAGGCGATCCAGAAGGAACTGGGCGAGGGCGAGGACGGTGGCAACGAGCTGGACGAACTCGCGCGCAAGATCGCCGAGGCCGGGATGCCGAAGGCCGTCGAGACCAAGGCCAAGGCGGAATACAACAAGCTCAAGCAGATGTCGCCGATGTCCGCCGAGGCGGGCGTGGTGCGCAACTACCTGGAGTGGCTGCTCGGCGTGCCGTGGAAGAAGCGCAGCAAGGTGCGCAAGGACCTGAAGGCCGCGCAGGATGTGCTCGACGCCGATCACTTCGGCCTGGAGAAGGTCAAGGACCGCATCCTCGAATACCTCGCGGTGCAGTCGCGCGTGTCGAAGATGAAGGGCCCGATCCTCTGCCTGGTCGGCCCGCCGGGCGTGGGCAAGACCTCGCTCGGCCAGTCCATCGCCAAGGCGACCAACCGCAAGTTCGTGCGCATGGCGCTCGGCGGTGTACGCGACGAGGCCGAGATCCGTGGCCATCGCCGCACCTACGTCGGTTCGATGCCGGGCCGTATCGTGCAGAACCTCAACAAGGTCGGCACCAAGAACCCTCTGTTCGTGCTCGACGAGATCGACAAGATGGCGATGGACTTCCGCGGCGATCCTTCCGCGGCTTTGCTGGAGGTGCTCGATCCCGAGCAGAACCACAGCTTCAACGACCATTACCTCGAGGTCGACTTGGACCTGTCGGAGGTGATGTTCATCGCCACCTCCAACTCGATGAACATCCCCGGCCCGCTGCTCGACCGCATGGAAGTGATCCGCATCCCCGGTTACACCGAGGAGGAGAAGCTCAACATCGCGATGCGCTACCTGGTGCCGAAGCAGGTGAAGGCGAACGGGCTGAAGGCAGGCGAGATCGAGATCGAGGAGTCGGCGATCCGCGGCATCGTGCGCTACTACACGCGCGAGTCCGGCGTGCGCAACCTCGAGCGCGAGATCGCCAAGATCGCGCGCAAGGTGGTGAAGGACATCGCGCTTGCCGGCCCGCGGAAGAAGGCGGCGAAGACGGTCAAGGTCAACGAGAAGAACCTGGACAAGTATCTGGGCGTGCAGCGCTTCGACTTCGGGCGCGCCGAGGCTGACAACGAGGTCGGCCTGGTCACAGGATTGGCGTGGACCGAGGTCGGCGGCGACCTGCTGCAGATCGAATCCACGCTGGTGCCGGGCAAGGGCCAGCTGATCCTCACCGGCCAGCTTGGCGACGTGATGAAGGAATCGGCCTCGGCGGCGCTGTCGGTGGTGCGCTCGCGCACCGAGCGCTTCGGCATCGACCTGGACTTCCTCTCGAAGTTCGACGTGCACGTGCACGTGCCGGACGGCGCGACCCCGAAGGACGGCCCGAGTGCCGGGATCGCGATGACCACGGCGCTGGTTTCGATGCTGACCAAGATCCCGGTGCGTGCGGACGTGGCGATGACCGGCGAGATCACCTTGCGCGGTCGCGTCAGCGCGATCGGCGGCCTGAAGGAGAAGCTGCTGGCTGCGCTTCGCGGCGGCATCAAGACGGTGATCATCCCGGAGGAGAACCGCAAGGACTTGGCGGACATCCCGGCCAACGTGACCGAACACCTGAAGATCGTGCCGGTGAAGTGGATCGACGAGGTCCTCGATCTCGCGCTGGAGCGGCCGCTGACGCCGGCCAACGTCGAGATCCCCGAGACCGCCGAGGATGCGGTGGTGCCGCCCCAAGACGGCCCGGCCAAATCGCGGCGCAAGCGCGAAGTCAAGCACTGACTCGCACGGGTCAAGGACGGAAAAACGCCGGAAATCCGGCGTTTTTTCTTGCCCGGGGCCTGTAGGCGCTGGTATAACGGTCGGGTTGCGGGATACCGCAAGCAGTCCGACGCGACCCTTCGTCGCGCTTCCATTCTTCGGCGGCATGTCGTCGCCAGACCCAAGGAGTCATCTCAATGAACAAGTCGGAGTTGATCGATCACGTGTCCGAGACCTGCAACCTGTCCAAGGCCGATGCCGGCCGTGCGGTGGACGCGGTCATCGGTGGCATCAGCGGCGCGCTGGGCCGTGGCGAGTCGGTGGCGCTGACCGGCTTCGGCACCTTCGAGGTGCGTTCGCGTGCCGCGCGTACCGGTCGCAACCCGAAGACCGGTGAAACGCTGCAGATCGCGGCTTCGAAGGCGCCGGGCTTCAAGGCCGGCAAGGCGCTCAAGGATGCGGTGAACTGATCCGCACCCGTGGCGTTTCACGAGAAAGCCCGGCATCGCCGGGCTTTTTTCATCCGCGGCTGCGCTATCATTCGCGTCCGCTGACGGGAGCTTAGCTCAGCGGTAGAGCGTCTCCTTTACACGGAGAGGGTCGGGGGTTCGATCCCCTCAGCTCCCACCATCAGGCACGGCAGCGCATTCGGTGTTGCAAATCGCCGGCAACGTCTCTAGACTTGCCGGCTTCGCGGAGCGGTAGTTCAGCTGGTTAGAATGCTGGCCTGTCACGCCGGAGGTCGCGGGTTCGAGTCCCGTCCGCTCCGCCATCGATTCAAGCGCAGAACCCTGCCGGAAGGCGGGGTTTTTCGTTTGCGCGCGGCGTCGGGCCATCGGCTGCAATGCACGCTAAACTGACGGGCTGACAGATAGGGCCAAGGGCCGGAACACCATGCTTCAAGCGCTACGCGACAAGTCCAGCGGCTGGCTGGCCACCGTCATCCTCGGCATCCTGATCGTGCCCTTCGCACTGTTCGGCATCAACGACTACATGGGCGGTGGTGCACAGAACTACGCTGCGCAGATCCAGACGCCGCCTTCGTGGTGGAAGTCGGCGCCCTCGTTCTGGCCGGTGTCCATGGCCTGGGAGAAGGAGGAGATCAGCACCCAGGAGTTCCGCCAGTACTTCGACCAGGTCCGCCAGCAGCAGCGCGAGCAGATGGGCGAGGCATTCGACAGCAAGACCTTCGAATCGGCGGAGAACAAGCGCAAGGTGCTCGATGCGATGATCGATGAACGCCTGATGCGTCTGGCCGCGAGCGAAGCGGGGATCCACGTGCCGGCGTCGGCGGTACGTCGCGAGATCCAGAGCATCACCGACTTCCAGGTCGATGGGCGCTTCAACGAACAGAAGTACGTGTCGCTGCTCGCCAGCCTCAATCCGCCGCAGACGCCGCTGTCCTTCCAGCAGCGCGTCCAGAACGACCTGCTCCGCAACGCGCTGGTCGGCAAGGTGGCGTTGTCGGCATTCACCACCCGCGCGGAATCCGACCGGATGCTGGCGCTGTGGTTCGAACGCCGCGACGTCAGCGCGGTGCACGTGCCGCTGGTGCCCGACGAGGCCGCGGTCACCGATGCGGAGATCGCCGCGCACTACAAGGCCAATGAAGCCCGTTACCGCGCGCCGGAAACGGTCACGCTGGAGTACATCGAGGTCGACGGCAGCAGGCTGGCGCCAGCGCCGGTCAACGAGGCCGACCTGCGCGCGCGCTACGCCGCGGAGATCGGCAAGTTCGGAGATCCCGAGCAGCGACGCATCGCGCACATCCTGGTGCAGGTGGCGGGTAGCGACGAAGCGGCGCGCAAGGCCGCGCAGGACAAGGCGGCGGCGCTGGCCGCCCAGGCGCGCGGCGGGGCCGATTTCTCCGCACTGGCGAAGGCGAACTCGGACGATGCCGGCTCCCGCAACAGTGGCGGCGATCTGGGCTGGATCGGGCCGGACAGCGGCATGCCCAAGCCGTTCGAGGATGCGGTGTTCGCTCTGCAGCCGGGTGCGGTCAGCGATCCGGTGCTGACCGATTCCGGCTGGCACGTGATCCAGCTGCGCGAGGTCAAGGCCGGCACTCAGAAGCCCTTCGAGGAAGTGCGCGCGCAGCTGGAGGCCGAGGCCGTGGCAAGCGGCCGCGAACGTGCCTACAACGACCTGCTCTCGTCGCTGGTCGACGAGCTGATGAAGAATCCCGCCGGCTTTGCCGAGGTCGCCGCCAAGCTGGGGCTGGCCGTGCAGAAGACCGGCCCGGTGCCTAAGGGCGCAGGCGAAGGCATTGCCGCGATGCCTGCGGTGCAGGCCGATGCATTCTCCGAAGCGCGCATCCAGGACGGCTCGGCGAGCGACCCGATCGACATCGGCACCGACCACAGCGTGGTGCTGCGCGTGGCAGGCCATACCCCCGAGAAGACGCAGCCCTTGGCCGAGGTGCGCGAACGCGTGGCCAGCGATGTCCGCAGCGCGCGCGCGACCCGCGCCGCGGCCGATGCGGCCAAGGCACTGGCCGCGTCCGCGGGCAAGGGCGAGGATCTGGCCGCGCTGGCGCAGGCGCGCAGCCTGCAGGTCGAGCCCTTCAAGGACGTGATGCGGACGATGCCCGCACCCACGCCGGAAGCGACCCGCGCGATCTTTGCGGCGCCGCGACCGCAGCCGGGTAAGCCGTCTGCCGGATCGGTGGTGCTGCCCGACGGCAGCTGGCTGGTGTTCCGCATCGATGCCGCGACCCCCGCCAATCCCGCCGAGGTGCCCGAGGCGCAGCGCGCGCAGATGCGCGAGCAGATCGCGGTCGCGGGCGCCGAGCAGACCGCGAAGGCCTATCTCGCCGAGCTGCGCAAGCAGCGGCGCATCCGCATCGCCGACGACGCCCAGCTCTGATCCTTGCTGGACTGCGCCCCATGAAAAAGCCCGGCTTCAGCCGGGCTTCTTCGCATCAGACCATGAGGCCATTCAGTCGTTGAGGCCGGTCATCCCGAGAATGTTGTAGCCGGAGTCGACATAGGTAACCTCGCCTGTGACCGCGCTGGCCAGATCCGAGCACAGGAAGGCAGCGACGTTGCCGACTTCCTCGATCGTCACCGTGCGGCGCAGCGGCGCGTTCTCCTCGACATGGCCCAGGATCTTGCGGAAGCCGCCGATGCCGGCCGCGGCCAGCGTCTTGATCGGGCCGGCCGAGACCGCGTTGACGCGGGTACCTTCCGGGCCCAGGTTGTAGGCGAGATAGCGCACGGTCGCCTCCAGGCTGGCCTTGGCCACGCCCATCACGTTGTAGCCCTGCAGCGCGCGCTCGGCGCCGAGGTAGGACAGGGTGAGGATGGCGCCTTGGCGACCGGCCATCATCGGGCGCGCCGCACCGGCCAGCGCCGCCAGAGAGTAGGCGGAGATGTCGTGCGCGATGGCGAAGTTCTCCCGGGTCAGTCCGTCGAGGAACTGGCCCGCGATCGCTTCGCGCGGCGCATAGGCGATGGCGTGGACGAGGACGTCGAAGCCGTCCCAGTGCTTGCCGAGCTCGGTGAAGCACTCGCTGATCTGCGCGTCGGAGGACACGTCGAGCGGGATGACGATGTCGCTGCCGAACTCCTTGGCGGCGGCCTCGACGCGCGGCTTGAGCTTGTCGGTCTGGTAGGTGAAGGCGAGTTCCGCGCCTTCGCGGTGCATCGCCTCGGCGATGCCGCTGGCGATCGAGCGTTCGCTGGCGATGCCGGTGATGAGTGCGCGCTTGCCTTGCAGGAAACCCATGCTGCCTTCCGTCGTGTCAGGGAATGAGGCGCACAGTGTGCCCGTCAGGGGCGACCGCCGTCGAGTTTCAGCACCATACCCGGGCGTAGCGGCGCACCCGGCTTGAGGCCGTTCACGCGCAGCAGCTCCGCCGTGCTGATCCCGTACTGACGCGAAATGCGCCACCAGGAATCACCCGCGACGACCACATGGACCGCCGCCCGGCTGGAGTCGCCGGTCGCGCTGCCGGAGAGCGCGGCAGCGGCGCTGCCTTCGGCGATGACGGTAGATGCCGTGGCCGCCGCACTTGCCGCGGGCTCGGTTTCCGCACGGGCAGGCGCCAGCAGCATCGGCGCCTGGCGACCACTGCGCAGCGGGCCGCTGGCGAGCGCGGGGTTGAGGCGCCGGAGCAGGGCACTGTCAAGCTGGCGCGTGCGTGCCCACGCATCCAGGCTGCCGGCGCCTTCCTCCACCACTTCGGCGGCCAGAAGCGGTACCGGCCGGTCGATCGCATCGAGCCAGGACTGGCGGTCATCGGCGTTCTCGATCAGGCAGGAGATCGCGTGCAACTTCTCGATATAGGCGCGGGTCAGTGCGGGCACCCCCTGGATGCGGCTGGCATCGGCCTTGCGCTGGCTCATGCCGCTGCGCTTGATCGCGCCGATCAGCCGGTATTCGCCGGCGTTGTAGCCCATGATCGCCACCCGCCAGTTGCCGCCGAACATGCTGTGCAGGATCTTGAGGTAGCGCACCGCGGCCTTGGTCGATTCCACCACCGAGAAGCGGCCGTCGTAGCCGGCGCGGATCGGGATGCCCTGGTTGCGCGCGGTCAGTGCGATGAACTGCCAGAGCCCTGCCGGCCCGGCCTTGCTCTTGGCCGAGGGCTTGTAGCCGCTCTCGATGAAGGGGATCAGCGCGTACTCGGTCGGCAGGCCGGCCTTGACCAGTTCATCCACGACGTAACCGAACAGGGCCAGCAACTCGTCATCGCGGGCAGCCATGCGTCTGGGGGCGTGCGCGAAATGCGCGCGCCAGCGCGGGTTGGCGTTGCTGCAATCGGGTTCGGCCAGATGTTCGCGGAAGCGCCGGTGGATCTCGAGGCCGCTGCGGGTGGCCACGCTCGGATTGCGGCCGGACAAGCCATCCGCCGCCATTTCGGCAGCGAATGCATTGGGTCCCGTCAGCGCGAGCGCCAGCAGCGTGCAACAGGCGAGTTGGAGGAAGGTGTTCTTCATGCGCGGAATCCATCCTTCCACCCCCGCAGCGCGGCGAAGGCTTGGTCGTGATCGTGCGGCGGGTGCCCGAAACGGGTCGCGAGTGCAGCCTGGACCTCCGGATCGTCCAACCGCAGGAACGGGTTGCAGGCGCGTTCATCCGACAGGCGCGAAGGCAGGGTGGGCTTGCCGGCGGCGCGCTGCGCGCGGGCTTCGTCGGTGCGGTTGGCGAGTGCGGCGTTGCCCGGCATCACCCGCCGCGCGAAAGCGGCATTCGACAGGGTGTATTCGTGGGCGCAGCAGACGCGAGTGTCGTCGGGCAGTACGGCGAGCCGGTCCAGCGAGGCACGCATCGTCGCGGCATCGCCCTCGAACATCCGCCCGCAGCCCAGGCTGAAGAGCGCATCGCCGCAGAACAGCAGGCCGTGGCCGTGGTAGGCGACATGGCTGCGGGTGTGGCCAGGGACATCGAGGACCTCGAACCGCCACGCCTCGATCTCGACCCGGTCGCCGCCGGCCACGCGGACGGTCGCCTGCGGGATGCGTGGCTCATGGGGCGCGAACACCGGCGTGCACGGCCAACGCGCGAGCAGCGCCTCGACGCCGCCGATGTGGTCGTCGTGATGGTGGGTGAGCAGGATGCCGGAGAGCGCGGACGCATCGCCGAAGCGCCGCAGGATCGGTGTCGCATCGCCCGGATCGACCAGCAGCGGCCCGAGCGTACTCGGCAACCACCACAGGTAGTTGTCGTCGAAGGCAGTCAGCGGTTCAGGCAACGATATCAAGGGGCGATGAGACGGGTCGGCCACGTAGAATGGGCGACGATGCCCGCCCTCACCGTCGCCCGTCAACCCGACGCCGCCCTGCGCTGGTTCGCCTCCGCGGCGGGCCAGACACTGCTGCACAGCGAATTGCCAGCCCTGCATGCGGCGCTGGCGGCCCGTCCCGGTCTTCCGTGGCTGGTCTTCAGCACCGCGCCGCGGCCGGCTGCGATCGATCTGCCGCACGGCCTCTGGCTGCGCCCCGGCGATGCGGGCTGGCGCGGCGACGTGGCCTGCGGGCCGGAGCTGCCTTTGGCACGCGAATCGGTGGGCGCGGTGGTGTTGCAGCACGTCGATGACAAGGCGGTCGATGCGTGGCTCGCCGAGTGTGCCCGGGTGCTGGTGCCGGGCGGGCGACTGACCGTCTTCGCGCTCAATCCGTTGTCGCCGTATCGCGGGCGCTGGCTGGGCGAGGGTGTCTCCGGCCGCGAGCCGGTCACCTGGCGTCGCCGTCTGCGTCGCCCCGGGCTGGTGCCGGAGCCGGTCGCGCAGGGGATCGGGCCGCGCTGGAGCCTGCGCATCGATACCGGCCTGCAGCTCGGAGCGGGAGCCCGAGCCGGCTACCTGCTTGCCGCGGAGAAGCGCCACCTGCCTCTGACGCCGCGTCGCGCGTTCGCGCTCGGGCCGGCCGCGGGCGAGGCGGCATGACCGCGATGAAGGCGGTGGAGGCGCATACCGACGGCGCCTGCCTCGGCAATCCCGGTCCCGGTGGCTGGGGCGCACTGCTGCGTTACGGCGCGCGTGAACGCGAGCTCTCAGGCGGCGAGGCCGACACCACCAACAACCGCATGGAACTGATGGCGGCGATCTCCGCGCTGGAGGCGCTGACCGAGTCCTGCGAGGTCGCACTGCACACCGATTCGCGCTACGTCCAGCAGGGCATCTCCGAATGGCTGCCGAACTGGCTGCGGCGTGGCTGGAAGACGGCTGGCGGCGCGCCGGTCAAGAACCAGGATCTCTGGCAGCGCCTGCACGCCGCCAGCCAGCGCCACCGGATCGACTGGCGCTGGGTGAAGGGCCACAACGGCGATCCGGACAACGAGCGCGTGGACGCGCTGGCCCGCGAGGCCGCGCTGGCGATCAGGCAACAGGGAAGCGAGTGATGCGGCAGATCGTGCTGGACACCGAAACCACCGGCCTGGAATGGCGCAAGGGCAACCGCGTGGTCGAGATCGGCTGCGTGGAGATGATCGAGCGCCGCCCGACCGGCCGCCACTTCCACCGTTACCTCAACCCGGAGCGCGAGTTCGAGCCGGGTGCGCAGGAAGTGACCGGGCTGACCCTCGAGTTCCTTGCCGACAAGCCGAAGTTCGAGGCGGTCGCCGAGGAGTTCCTGGCGTTCATCGATGGCGCCGAGCTCATCATCCACAACGCGGGCTTCGACGTAGGCTTCCTCGACTACGAACTCTCGTTGCTGGCAGGTGTGTCCGCGCGGATCGCCGAGCGCGCCAGCGTCACCGACACGCTCGAAATGGCGCGGATGCGCTACCCGGGGCAGCGCAACTCGCTGGATGCGCTGTGCCGGCGGCTGGGTGTCGACAACGCACACCGCCAGCTGCACGGCGCGCTGCTCGACGCCCAGCTGCTGGCCGACGTCTACCTGGCGATGACCGCGGGGCAGGGCGAGATCGGCTTCGATGCGTTGCTGGCCACCGGCGAAGGTGCCGCGGTGGCCGCCGCGCAGGTGTATCTCGATGCGACATCCTCCGGCCCGCGCCCGCGGGTGATGGTGGCTGCGGCTGAACTTGCCGCGCACGAGGCGCGCCTGGACGCGATCCAGAAGAAGCTCGATACCCTCGTGCTCTGGCGCACGCTCGACGGCTAGCCGGGTCGCGGCAGTCTCAGTGGCAGCGCAGCAGCAATACCGTGATGTTGTCGCTGCCGCCGGCATCCAGCGCCGCCGCCACCAGCGTATCGGCGCACTCCTGCGCGGTGAGCGCGGGCCGTGCGAGGATCTCCGCGATCGCCGCATCGTCCACCTCCTCGGTCAGTCCGTCGCTGCACAGCAACAGCTGCATGCCTGAAGTGAACGCGCCGGTGAGCTGCTCGACATCCAGCGTGGCTGGATCGGTCACGCCGAGCGCCTGGGTAACCACCTTGCGCTGCGGGTGGCGGCGCGCTTCCTCGGCCGCCAGCGTCCCCTGTGCGATCAGTTCCTGCACGTAGCTGTGGTCGTGCGAGAGCTGGACGAGCTGGCCGTCCTGCCATAGGTAGGCGCGGCTGTCGCCGACCCAGGCCACTTCGAAGCGCTTGTCGCGCACGCGTGCGGCCACCACCGTGGTGCCCATCGGCAGGGCGTCGCGGCGGTTGCGCGGGCTGCGCAGGATGTCCTCGCCGGCAATGCGGATCGCCTGGGTCAATGCCGTGCCGTCGCGGACCTCGCGCACCACCGTCTCGCGAGCGATCGCGCTAGCGACTTCGCCATACTCGTGGCCGCCCATGCCGTCGGCCACCAGCCAGAGCCCCAGGCCGGCATCGCCGTGGTAGGTGTCCTCGTTCAAATGGCGGCGCAATCCGGGGTGGGTGATGTGGCCGAATTCGATCATGCGGGGGATTCGCGTTCGCGGTCCGGTCATCATCGCGAGGCCCGGCGCACGCGGTCAAGCTGACGCCGCGATCCTGCAGGAGGCCGAAAATGCCAACGCCCCCAATGCGGGGGCGTCGTCATGTCTGGCGGAGAGGGGGGGATTCGAACCCCCGATACGCTATTAACGTATGCCTGATTTCGAGTCAGGTACATTCAACCACTCTGCCACCTCTCCGGATGGGTCGCAGGCCGCAGCAAGCGGTCGCACATGATACGGCCGGCGTGCGACGGCCACAAGCGACCGCTACACTGGGCGTTTCCCCGCGAGAGTCATGCGATGTCCGAGATCCTGGTGCCGGTGTCCTACGGCGAGCTGCTGGACAAGATCGCCATCCTGCAGATCAAGTCTGAGCGGATGCGCGACGAGGCCAAGCTGGCCAACGTGCGCAACGAACTGAGCGCGCTGGAGAAGACCTGGATGGCACACCCGGCCGCCGGCCACAACATCGCCGAACTTAGGCGTGCGCTGAAGGCGGTGAACGAGCGCCTGTGGGTGATCGAGGACGACATCCGCCTGAAGGAGAAGGCGCAGGCGTTCGACGAGGAGTTCATCCGCTTGGCGCGCAGCGTGTACGTCGAGAACGACGAGCGTGCGCGGATCAAGAAGGACATCAACCTCGCGCTCGGCTCCTCCTACGTCGAGGAGAAGTCATACGAGGATTACCGCGCGCCGTCGGCCTGATCGGTGCGATAGCGATCGAACGCGGCGATCGCATCCTCCACGCCGACCAGTTCCATCACGCCATCGGCCTCGATCTTGGTGCCCCACTTGAGGTCGGCCGCGGGCCTGCCGAGGAACCTGCGCGCCGCGGCATCGTAGGCGTCCACGCAATAACGGATATCCGAATACGGCCCGCTGCGCGCCGGGTTGCTGGCCGCGTGCAGGCCCAGCACTTTCGTCCCCATCGCGTTGGCGATGTGCATCGGTCCCGAGTCCGGCGTGACCAGCAAGCTCGCGCGCGCCAGCAGTGCCGGCAACTGCTTGAGCGTGTCCTTGCCGATCAGGTCGAGCGGCGCGAGTTCCATCTTCGCCATGATCGCGTCGCCAAGCTGGCGCTCGAGATCGCTGCGGCCACCGCACAGCACCACGCGCCAGCCCTCGGCAGCGGCGTGGTTGGCCAGTGCGGCGTAGCGTTCGGGCAGCCAGTTGCGGCGCACATGGCTCGAGGCAGGCGAGATCATCAGCACCGGCGTGCCGTCGTCCGGCCATTGCGCGGCGGCCCACGCGTGTGCCTCGGCGGGTACCGGCAGCGCCCAGCGCACCGGCGAGGGCGCGAGGCCGAGCGGCTCGCAGAAACTGTGGATCGCATCGAGCACGTGGATGCCCGGCCGGTCGGCGATGCGCCGGTTGATGAACAGTCCATGGAGGTCCTTGCTGCGTGACCTGTCGTAGCCCACCCGCAGCTTCGCCGGGATGAACGCCGAGAGCAGGTTGGCGCGCGCGGCCACCTGCATCTGCAGCAGCACGTCGAATCGTTTGGCCGGGCCGAGCTTCTCCTTAAGTGCGCGGCGCAATGACCACATCCCGCGCAGGCCGGACTTCTTGTCGTACTCGATGAAGTCCACGCCGGGCAGCCCCTCGAGCAGCCGATGCTCGCCCTTGCCGATCACCCAGGTGATCGCGGCGTCCGGCCAGGCCTCGCGCAAGGTGTGCAGCAGCGGCAACACATGGGTGACATCGCCGAGCGCCGACAGGCGCAGCAGGCAGATCGAACGCGGTGGATCGGGCGGGGCTTTCACGCGGGTTGCTAGACTCGGTTCATGTCGATGCGCGCGCCCCGCGAAACCGAGGTTCCGTTCCGCCATGCGCGCGGTGAAGGCGCCATTGTGTTCGACCCGGATGCGCTGTCGCAAACACCGGCGCCCGAGTGGTTCGACCCAGCGCACTGGGGCGATGCCGCCACGCGCGTCGGCAGCGGCGGCCGCGGCAGCGCATGGTTCGTCGATGCGCCGGCTGGCCCGATGCTGCTTCGGCATTACCTGCGCGGCGGGTTGATGGCGAAGCTGAGCCGTGATGGATTCGTCTGGCGCGGGGCGGATGCGGCGCGCAGCATTGCCGAACTCCGCCTGCTGCAGAACCTACACATGCGTGGGCTGCCCGTACCACGCGCGCTGGCGGCGGGTTACTGGCGAGAGGGACGCAGCTATCGCGCGGCGATCCTGCTAGGCCGCATCGAAGGCGTGCGTTCCTTTGGCGACCGCGTGCTGGAGGATGCGGCTTCGGCGCCGTGGGCGGCCTGCGGAGCGCTCATCGCGCGCTTCCATCGTGCCGGCCTGGACCATGCCGACCTCAACGCCCACAACCTGCTGTTCGACGATGCCGGCAGCGGCTGGGTGATCGATCTCGACAAGAGCCGGCTGCGCGCGCGCGGCGGCGACTGGCGCGATGCCAACCTCGCGCGGCTGCGGCGTTCGCTCGACAAGATCGGCAGCGCCAAGATGAACCGGGCCATCAACGAGGGATTTGCGGAACTGCAGCGTGCCTATGATGCGGTGATGCAGGCGGGTGATAAAGCATGAGCTGGACGTTGCGTTTCCTCGGGACCGGTGGCGCGATGGCGGTGGGCGAATTCGGCAGCGCGATGGCCTGCATCGAGCGCGATGGCCGGCCGTGGCTGGCCATCGACTGCGGCTCGGAGGGGCTGACGCGCTATGTCGAGCAATACGGCGCCTATCCGGACGCGCTGTACGTGACCCATGCACACCTCGATCACGTCAGCGGCTTCGAGCGCCTGTTCGTTTCGGCGATCTTCGAGCCCGAACGCAAGGGGCGCGTCCGCATCTATTGCCCGACCGGGGTGCTGCCCTGGCTGCAGCGGCGCGTGGCCGAATATCCCAATGCGCTGGCGGAAGGCGGCGCCAACTTCTGGGATGCGTTCCAGCTGATCGTGGTCAGTGATCACTTCTGGCACGACGGCATCCGCCTCGAGACCTTCCCGGTGCGCCATCACTGGCCTGACAGCGCCCATGGCCTGCGCCTGCGCGGCAGCATGGTCTGGACCGGCGATACCCGGCCGATCCCCGAGATGCTCGCCAAGGTCGCCGACGCCGGCGAAGTCATCGCCCATGACTGCGCGCTGGTTGGCAACCCTTCGCACAGCGGCATCGAGGATCATGAGCGCGAATACCCGACCGCGCTGCTGGCGCGCTGCCACCTCTACCACTATGGCTCGCAGCCGGAGATCGAAGCATTGCGCGCGCGCGGCATGCGGGTGGCGGAGCCGGGCGAGGCGATTACGCTGGCCGAGCCGCACGCGTCGGTATACAAACAGGCGTGAAGCGTTCAGCGGGCCGAAAAGGTGGCGGCCCCGCCGACGATCCTCGGCACCCGCTGCATCCGATACCGTTGCTGCCTTCCGGCCCTGGCGGGATTTTCGGACTTGCGTCGCGAGGGGCCAACGGGGCCACCATGGAACTTCGAATCTGGCGGAGAGAGGGGGATTCGAACCCCCGAAGCGCGGTTTAGACGCTTACACACTTTCCAGGCGTGCTCCTTCAACCACTCGGACACCTCTCCGGACCGCCGCCTTTCGTACGGCGAGCCGCGCATTCTAAACCGTGGGCGCGCGCACGGCAAAACCGGGCATTGGGCGGGGCGGGGAGGCGGGCCCGGCGTGGCAGAATGGCGGCATGAGCTACCTGGTCCTCGCCCGCAAGTGGCGCCCGAAGAAGTTCGCCGAGCTGGTCGGGCAGGAGCACGTGGTGCGTGCACTGACCAACGCGCTCGACAGTGGCCGCGTGCACCATGCCTTCCTGTTCACCGGCACCCGCGGCGTCGGCAAGACCACCATCGCGCGCATCTTCGCCAAGTCGCTGAACTGCGAGCAGGGCAGCTCGGCTGAGCCCTGCGGAGAGTGCCGCACCTGCCAGGACATCGATGCCGGGCGCTTCATCGACCTGCTCGAGATCGACGCCGCCTCCAACACCGGTGTCGATGACGTGCGCGAGCTGATCGACAACGCGCAGTACATGCCGAGCCGCGGGCGGGTGAAGGTCTATCTCATCGACGAAGTCCACATGCTGTCCAAGAGCGCGTTCAACGCGCTGCTGAAGACGCTCGAGGAGCCGCCCGAGCACGTCAAGTTCCTGCTTGCGACCACCGATCCGCAGAAGCTGCCGGTGACCGTGCTCTCGCGCTGCCTGCAGTTCAACTTGAAGCGCTTGGATCTCGGTCAGATCGAGGGACAGATGCGCAAGATCCTCGGTGCCGAGGGCATCGGTTTCGAGGAAGGCGCGATCCGCCAGCTCGCGCGCGGCGCCGACGGCAGCCTGCGCGATGGCCTGTCGCTGCTTGACCAGGCGATCGCCTACGGCGGCGGCTCGGTGGGCGATACCGAAGTCGCGGCGATGCTCGGCACGGTTGATCGCGCGCGCGTGGGTGCGCTGCTCGACGCCCTGGCCGAGGGCGATGGTGAAGCACTCATGCAGGAAGTCGAGGCGCTGGCCGAACTTGCGCCGGACTGGGGCCACGTGCTCGAGGCGATCGCTGAAACCCTGCATCGCATCCAGGTGCGCCAGCTGGTCCCCGCGATGCAGCTGCAGGACGAAGGTGGCGGCGTGGATGTGACCGCGCTGGCCGAGCGCCTGCGTCCCGAGCTGGTGCAGCTCTGGTACCAGATGGCGGTCAACGGGACGCGCGACCTGGCCATCGCGCCTTCGCCACAGGTCGGCTTCGAGATGAGCCTGCTGCGGATGCTGGCGTTCAGGCCGTCGGGTGAGGGCGCTGTCGCATCGACAGGTTCAAGTCGTGCCCCCGCGACCATGCAACGGCCCGCTTTGAGTGGCCGCGCCGCCGCGCAGGCCGCGATGGCCGAAGCCGCCGCGCAGCCCGAACCCGCGCCGGTTCCGCAGGCGCAACGAACCGCAAGGCCCGAGCCGTCGATGCGCGAAGCGCCGCCGCCCGCGTCGGCGCCGCGCGTGCTGGAACTCGATGCCGATCGCTGGCTGGACCTGCTGGCCGGGGTGCCGCTGCGCGCCATGGCCAAGGAACTGGCCGCGCATGCCGGGTTCATCGCCTATGCCGATGGCGTGCTGACGCTCTCGCTTTCGGCCGACGACGAATTCCTGAAGACGCCCGCGGCGATCCGGCAGCTGGCGACCTCGCTGGCCGACGCGTTCGGCGCGCCGCCGCAGGTCCGCTTCGAGACCACGGCGGCAAGTGGCGACACCCTGCGCCAGCGCCACGAGCGCGAACGCGACGCGCGCCACAGCGCCGCCGAGGACGCCTTCCTCAACGATCCCGACGTGCAGCGGCTGATCGGACAGGGCGCACGCGTGGTGCCCGACTCGATCCGCCCACTGGACGAATGACCCGAACCGATACAGAAGGAGCAACGCATGCGCGGCAACATCGCCCAACTCATGCAGCAGGCGCAGAAGATGCAGGAAAACCTCCAGCGCGCGCAGGAGGAGCTGGCCAACCTCGAGGTCACCGGCAACGCCGGTGGCGGCATGGTGACCGTGACCCTGAGCGGCAAGATGGAGTGCCGTAAGGTGCGCATCGACCCCGGCGTGTTCGAGGACGCGGATATGGCCGAGGACCTTATCGCCGCCGCCTTCAACGATGCGGTGAACAAGGCCAATGCCGCCTCGCAGGAGAAGATGGGCGCGGCCACCGCAGGCATGCCGATGCCGCCGGGCATGAAGCTGCCGTTCTGATCCTCGCCGCAGCCTTTGCATGAGCGTTTCGCTGCTCGAGCAGCTGATCGACGCGCTGCGCGTGCTGCCCGGCGTGGGCCAGAAGTCGGCGCAGCGCATGGCCTACCACCTGTTGGAGCGCGCGCGTGAGGGCGGCGTCCGCCTGTCCGGGGTGATGGGCGAGGCGATGGCGAAGATCGGCCACTGCGCGCGCTGCCGTGATTTCAGCGAGAGCGACGTCTGCCCGACCTGCGCCAGTGCCGGCCGCGACGGCGCCGAACTGTGCGTGGTCGAGAACCCGGCCGATCGCCTCGCCATCGAGCAGGCGACCGGGTATCGCGGCCTGTATTTCGTGCTGCAGGGCCGGCTGAGTCCGCTCGACGGCATCGGTCCGGCTGAACTGGGCCTTGATCTGCTGGCCGCACGGCTGGCCGAGGGCGAGGTGCGCGAACTCATCATCGCCACCAATCCGACCGTCGAGGGCGAGGCGACCGCGCATTACCTGGCGCAGCTCGCGCGGCAGGCGGGCGTGCGCCCGAGCCGGCTGGCCCACGGCGTGCCGCTGGGCGGCGAGCTGGAATACGTCGATCGCGGCACCCTGTCGCATGCGTTCGGCAGTCGCAGCGAGATGGCCTGAGCGCCGCGGGCTACCATCACCGCATTCCCACGGGAGGCCGCACCGATGAGCACCATCTTCCACCGTATCCGCGATGGCGAGATCCCCGCCGAGATCGTCTATGAGGACGCGCACCTGTTCGCTTTCCGCGACATCGCGCCGCAGGCACCGGTACACGTGCTGTTCGTGCCGAAGCAGGATTTCGCCACCCTCAACGACGTGCCTGCCGACGCGCCGGAAGTGATCGGCCGTCTGGCGATCGCCGCGGCCAGCTACGCGAAGGCACAGGGCTTCGATCAGGACGGCTACCGCATCGTGATGAACTGCAACGGCGATGGCGGGCAGACCGTGTTCCAGATCCACCTGCACCTGCTGGCAGGCGCGCCGCTCGGGCATTTCGGCACGGCCTGAGCGCGGTCAGCGCGGGCGGAAGGCGTCGAGGTCGCGGATCAGCGGTCCGATGGCGTCGCGGCCGGCGTAGCGTCGCGCGCTGAAGCGGTCGGCAAGGGCTTCGAGCGGTTCGGCATCCTGTGGCCGAGCCCGGGCCACCCGCGCCACCCAGTCTGAGGCGGTTTCGCTCGGTTCACGCGCCAGCCCGAGGCGACGGTAGCGCGCGGACAGCCGGTGCCACGCGCGCAGCAACGGGTCTCGCTCGCGTTCGCCGCGGCGCAGCCACCACAGCATCCAGCCGAGCGTGATCAGCGCGGCCAGCGCGAACAGCAGGACCAGCGTGCGTGCATCCAGCCGGTCGATGCCGATGCCGCGCAGCATCCGCGACTGCCGCTCGGCGTTGAAGCCAAGCACGAAATCATTCCAGCCGCGGCGCAGGAAATCGGTGGCGTTCCACAGCCCGTTGAAGCCCTGGAAACCGCCGATGCTGCCCGGCAGGCGGTCGGCCACGGTGTCGTAGATGCGTTCCGGGGCGACCGCCGCGGTGGGGTCCACGCGCACCCAGCCGCGCCCGGCCAGCCAGACTTCCGCCCAGGCGTGGGCATCGG
>JAEXBT010000048.1 GCA_023393895.1 Pseudomonadota bacterium | reverse complement strand
GCCGATGGCCGCGCGGTGCTGCGTTCCTCGATCCGGGAATTTTTGTGCAGCGAGGCCATGCACCATCTCGGTATCCCGACCACGCGCGCACTGGCGCTTGTCGTCACGGGTGAAGCGGTGGTCCGAGACATGTTCTACGACGGCCATTCGCGGCCCGAGCCCGGCGCGATCGTCTGTCGCGCGTCGCCCTCGTTCCTGCGCTTCGGGCATTTCGAGCTGCCGTCATCACGTGGGGACATCGGCCTGCTCCGGGCGCTGGCCGACTTCTGCATCGAGCGCGACTTCCCGCATCTGGCCGATGCGGATGGCGACGGTTACGGCGCATGGTTCAAGGACATCGCCGAACGGACCGCGCGGCTGGTGGCCGAGTGGATGCGGGTCGGCTTCGTGCACGGGGTGATGAACACCGACAACATGAGCGTGCTCGGGCTGACCATCGACTATGGTCCGTACGGGTGGATCGACGACTACGATCCTGACTTCACCCCGAACACCACCGATGCGCAAGGCCGGCGCTACCGCTTCGGCTGGCAGCCGCGGATCGCGTTGTGGAACCTGCAGCAGCTCGCCGCCGCGCTGTCACCGCTGTTCGTGGACGTCGCGCCGCTGCAGGCTGGCTTGCAGGCATACGGCCGCGAATACGCGAGGATGGAGCGCGGCAATACCGCGCGCAAACTGGGCCTGGCCGAATGCCGCGACGGCGACGTTGCGCTGATGCGCGAACTGCAGGCGTGGATGCAGCGTGCCGAAGTGGACATGACGATCTTCTTCCGCGCGCTAGGGGATGTCGATGCGGATGTGTTTTCACCGGAGCATTTCGCGGAGGCGTTCTACGACGCGGGCAAGCGCGATGCGCATCGCGAGGCGCTCGGCGGCTGGCTGGCGCGCTACCGCCGACGCGTCGAGGAAGACCCGCTTGATGCCGCCGACCGACGTGAAACGATGCGCCTTGCCAACCCGAAGTACATCCTGCGCAACTGGCTGGCACAACGGGCGATCGAGCGCGCCGAGGCGGGCGACGAAGCGGGCATCCACGAACTGCTCGATGTGATACGCCGTCCCTACGACGACCAGCCGGGCCGAGAAGCGTTCGCCGGCAAGCGCCCAGACTGGGCACGCGACAGGGCCGGATGCTCGATGCTGTCGTGTTCGTCCTGAGTGTCGAACGCGACCACACCCCTTAAAATCCCCACATGCCCCTGATCACCCTCAACGCCGTCGACTACAGCGTCGGCGGCCCGCTGCTGCTGGAGAACGTCGACCTCGCGATCGAGCCGGGTGAGCGCATCGCGCTGATCGGGCGCAACGGTGCGGGCAAGTCCACCCTGTTGAACCTGCTGGCCGGAGAGATCCGTCCGGATGATGGCGAGGTCCGCGTCGAATCCGGCCGCCGGATCGCCCGGCTTGAGCAGGAAGTGCCGCAGGACGCGCAGGGCAGCGTGTTCGAAGTCGTGGCACAGGGCCTGGGTGGCATCGGCGAACTGCTGTCGCAGTACCACCACTTGATCCATGCAGCCGATGTCGATACCGATGCCCTCGCGCGGGTGCAGGCGCGGATCGAGGCGGCCGAAGGATGGTCATTGGACCGGCGCGTGGAAGACACGCTGCAGCGCCTCGGGCTGGATGGAGAGGCCGATTTCGCGCGGCTGTCGGGTGGAATGAAGCGCCGCGGGCTGCTCGCGCGCGCGCTGGTGTCCGCGCCCGACCTGCTGCTGCTCGACGAGCCGACCAACCACCTCGACATCGAGGCGATCGACTGGCTGGAGGATTTCCTGCGCGAGTGGAGCGGGGCACTGGTCTTCGTCACCCACGATCGCCGCTTCCTGCGCGCCCTGGCCACACGGATCGTCGAAATCGACCGTGGCCGGGTCACCAGCTGGCCGGGTGACTGGGCCAACTACCTGCGTCGGCAGGAGGAGCGCACCCATGCGGAGGCGCAGGAAAATGCCCGCTTCGACAAGCTGCTGGCGCAGGAGGAGGTGTGGATCCGGCAGGGCATCAAGGCCCGCCGGACCCGCGACGAAGGCCGCGTGCGCCGATTGAAGGCGATGCGCGTGGAGCGTGCCGCCCGCCGTGAACAGGTCGGCCGCGTGCGCATGGAAGCCGCCGAATCGCAGGCCTCAGGCAGGAAGGTCATCGAGGCCAGGGGCGTCTCGTTCGCGCACGGCGAATCCTGCCTGGTGCGCGACCTCGACAGCGTGGTGATGCGCGGCGACCGCATCGGCCTGATCGGCCCGAACGGCAGCGGCAAGACCACGCTGCTGAAACTGCTGCTCGGCGAGCTGCGCCCCGACGCCGGGGAAGTGAGGCAGGGCACCCAGCTTCAGGTCGCCTACTTCGACCAGTACCGCGCCACCCTGCGCGAGGACTGGAACGCCATGGAGAACGTGGGCGAGGGCAGCGACACGGTGGAGATCAATGGCCGCCGCAAGCACGTGCTCGGCTATCTGCAGGACTTCCTGTTCACGCCGGAACGCGCGCGTGCGCCGATCACCCGCCTGTCCGGCGGCGAACGCAACCGCCTGCTGCTCGCCAAGCTGTTCGCGCAGCCATCCAACCTGCTGGTCATGGACGAACCGACCAACGACCTCGATGTCGAGACGCTGGAACTGCTTGAGGAGTTGCTGGCTGAGTACGCCGGCACGCTGTTGCTGGTCAGCCATGACCGCGACTTCCTCGACAACGTGGTGACCTCGACCCTGGTGATGCAAGGCGATGGCCGCGTCGGCGAATACGTCGGTGGCTACAGCGACTGGCTGCGCCAGCGGCCGGAGGCCAGTGTCCCGGAAAAACCCGCGACGGCCCAGAAACCGGTCGCTTCCGAAGCGTCGCCGACGCCCGTGGCCGTCATGCCAACGAAGAAGAAGCTCGGCTACAACGAGACGCGTGAGCTGGAAGCGTTGCCGGGCCGGATCGAGGCGCTGGAAGCGCGCATCGCCGAACACACCGAGCGGATGAATGCACCCGCATACTTCCAGCGCGATGCCGCAACCGTACAGGCCGACAACGATGCGCTGGCAGTGGCGCAGGCTGAACTCGATGCGGCCTACGAGCGCTGGCAGCTGCTGGATGGCTGAGGCTGGCTGAACGGCCGGCATCGCGCATCGCACGAAGTCACTGCGCTGACCCGCCGTTCACTCCAAACATGGCTTGATGGCACCAGTCCCATTGGAGCCTTCGTCATGCATCGTCCAACCCGTTCGCTTGTGGGTGCCCTCGGCCTTGTCGCCATGCTCGGTGTGTCCGGCTGCGCGGGCCTGGGGGGGCTCGGTTTTCCGGGCGGCGGTGCCGGCTACCCGGGGGGCTCCTATCCGTATCCGGGGCAGGGATATCCGCCGCAGCAGGGCTATGGACAGGCGATCGTCGGCAACGTCGACCAGACCGACCATGGCAATGGCCGCTTCATGATGCGCACCGACGGCACCAGCTACGGTGCCTCCGGTAGCCGCATCGAGGTCTATTACGACCGCAATACCCCGGCCTATTACCAGGGCCGGCAGGTTTCGCCTTCGGGCCTGGAGACCGGCGACCGCATCCGCGTGCAGGCCAGCCAGTCGAGCGGCCGTTGGTGGGCGCAGTCGATCGAGGTCCTGCAGGACGTGCGCGCCGGTGGCTACGGCTCACCCGTCTATGGCAGCGGCCTCGGCGGTTCGGTGACTTCGGTCGATGTCCGCAACCAGATCCTGTACTTCACCCGCGGCGGTTACAGCGGCACCAACGACCGCGTCCGTTTCGACCAGTACACCGTGGTCGAGTACCGCGGCCAGCGCTACCGGGTCGACCAGCTCGAGCGCGGCGATGTGGTCCGAATCGAGGGCAGGCAGCTGGCCAATGGCGAATTCATGGCCCAGCGGATCCTGGTCGATACCAGCGTGCGCGATCGCTGAGCGCGAACGCGCAAGTCAGTGGATGCTGCCGGAGGCCGGCTCCGACTCCGGCGCATCCGCGTAGCGATCCAGCCTGACCAGCGACCACAGGGCGATGCCCTGTTCGGCCCAGAAGGCACTGGCTTCCTCGAGGATTTCGCACAGGGTGGCGTCGAGGTCCGGTGCGGACGCATGCACGGCTTCCAGTCCGCGCCAGATGAGCAGGCGCGGCGCCTCGCCGCCATCGAGCCATGACAGGTCGCGGAGGCCATCGGAGAGCGCGTCCCAGTTGCGGCCCCAGTCATCCGGGAAGGCGAGGGCCTGGTGGATGCGTTCGATGAGCGCCGCCTTGTCGCTCGCGGCCCCGACATCGATTTCGTGGACGGCGACGTCTTCCGCGCAAGCGATGTCGACCAGCGCCGCGACATCGGCCGCCATCACCCGGTAGACACCGGCCTGGCGCGGGTCGCGCAGGTCAAGCGCATGGGATTCGGCTTCGCTCACGGGTTCACCTCGATGCGGCGGAAGCTGTCGTAATGATCCTCGGTGTAATACCAGACCGAGGGTGGCTGGCCGCCGGTCACGATGCGGCGCGCACCGCGATGCGACAGGCCCGGTGTCTCCACCGTGTACTCGCGGTAGTAGCCACGCGGCTGTTGCGGCAGGCGACGTTCGCGGTTCTGGAACACGCTGCCGTCCTGTCGGTGCGCGAACGGGCCGCCACGCTGGATGCGGGCGATGGTATCATGGGCTTCGGTGGGCAGACCCTGCGCATCGGGGCTGCGACGCGCTTCCGGTGTCGTCGAAGGGAACGTGCCGCCGGGCGAGGGCGGCATCAGAATGGGTGCGGCGGAATCAGGGAGCCGTGGCCACAACAGGACCAGGCCCACCACCAGCAGCAACGCCCACAGCCAAGGATTCCTGCGCATCGGCGCAGTCTAGGCC
>JAEXBT010000028.1 GCA_023393895.1 Pseudomonadota bacterium | reverse complement strand
CGCCCGAATGGATCGGTGAGCTGCTCGCCGGTCGTGATCGCACGGTGGCCGGACCCACCGCGCCGGCCAGCGGCCTGACCTTCCTGCATCCGCTCTATGACGCGCGCTGGGGACTGCCCGCCGATGTCACCGCGGGTGCGGGCGCATGAAGACCGCATCGATCCGCACCCGCGTCAAGTTCTGCGGTTTCACCCGTGCCGGTGATGTGCGCCTGGCGTGCGAGCTGGGTGTTGACGCGATCGGTCTGGTATTCGCCGAGACAAGCCCGCGCAGGCTGCAGGTCGAGGAAGCGCGAGCGCTGCGCATGGCGGTGGCGCCGCTGGTCAGCCTGGTTGCGCTGTTCCAGGACAACCCGCCCGAACAGGTTCGCGAGATCGTGCGCTTGCTGCGTCCGAACGCGCTGCAGTTCCACGGCAACGAGGACGACGCGTTCTGCCGCAGCTTCGGCATCCCCTATATCAAGGCGATCCCGATGGGCGACGCCAACGCCGTCGACGTGCGCTCGCTGCATGGCCGGTATCCCCACGCGGCGGCGCTGCTGTTCGACGGGCACGTGGCCGGCGGTGAGGGCGGGCGTGGGCATGGCTTCGACTGGGGGCGGTTGCCGGCGGACAACACCAAGCCGGTGATGGTGGCTGGCGGGCTTTCGGTCGACAACGTCTACGGCCTGATCACCACGCGCGCGCCATGGGCAGTGGATGTCGCGTCGGGCATCGAGTCGGCACCCGGCATCAAGGATGGCGATAAAATGCGGGCCTTCATCGCCGAGGTCCATCGTGCCGACTGCCAGAACGAACACGAGTCCGGATACCGATTGCCCGTCCCGGGCGATTGCGGCTGACGCCGTTTCCGATTACCACGCGTTCCCCGATGCCCACGGGCATTTCGGTCGCTTCGGTGGGCGCTTCGTCGCCGAAACACTGATCGGCCCGCTGCAGGAACTGGCCGCCGCCTATGATGCCGCGCGCGTGGATCCAGCCTTCCAGCAGGCATTCGATGAAGACCTGGCGCACTACGTCGGGCGACCCAGTCCGATCTACTTCGCCGAACGCCTTTCGCGCGAGGCGGGTGGCGCACGCATCCTGCTCAAGCGCGAGGACCTCAACCACACCGGCGCGCACAAGATCAACAACACCATCGGCCAGGCCCTGCTGGCCAGCCGCATGGGCAAGACGCGGATTATCGCCGAGACCGGTGCCGGCCAGCACGGCGTGGCCAGCGCCACGGTCGCCGCGCGGCTTGGCCTGGAGTGCGTCGTCTACATGGGCGCGACCGACATCGAGCGGCAGAAGGCCAACGTGTGGCGGATGAAGCTGCTCGGCGCGACCGTGGTGCCGGTGAACGCCGGCTCGGCCACGCTCAAGGATGCACTGAACGAGGCGATGCGCGACTGGGTGACGAATGTCGAGGACACCTTCTACATCATCGGCACGGTCGCCGGCCCGGATCCGTATCCGCGCATGGTGCGTGATTTCAACGCGGTGGTCGGCCGTGAGGCACGCGCGCAGATGCTGGCCGAGCATGGTCGCCTGCCGGACGTGATCACCGCCTGCGTGGGGGGTGGCAGCAACGCCATCGGCCTGTTCCATGCCTTCCTCAACGACCGCGAGGTGCGGATCGTCGGCGCCGAGGCGGCCGGCGAGGGCATCGCCAGCGGGCACCACGCCGCGTCGCTGGCCGCCGGCCGCCCGGGTGTGCTGCACGGCAATCGCACCTATGTCCTCTGCGACGACGAAGGCCAGATCCGCGAAACGCATTCGGTCAGCGCCGGGCTGGACTATCCCGGCGTCGGGCCGGAGCACGCCTTCCTGAAGGACACCGGCCGCGCCGAGTACGTCGGCGTGACCGACGAGGAAGCGCTTGCCGCCTTCCACCTGCTGGCGAAGACCGAAGGCATCCTCGCCGCGCTCGAATCCAGCCATGCCGTCGCCCAGGCCATCAAGCTGGCGCGCGAGTTGCCGCGCGACGCGGTCGTGCTCTGCAACCTGTCCGGTCGCGGCGACAAGGACGTGCACACTATCGCGGCGCGCGAAGGGATCACCCTGTGAGCCGGCTGGATGCCGCGTTCGCGCGTCTGCGCAGCCAGGGTCGCAAGGCGCTGGTGCCGTTCATCACCGCCGGCGATCCCTCACTCGATGCGACGGTGCCGGTGATGCATGCGCTGGTTGAAGCCGGGGCCGACGTGATCGAGCTGGGGGTGCCGTTTTCCGACCCGATGGCCGATGGCCCGGTGATTCAGCAGGCGTCCGAACGCGCAATCGCGCAGGGCGGCGGGCTTTCGGATGTACTTTCCAGCGTGCGCCGTTTCCGCCAGACCGACGATTCGACGCCCGTGGTGCTGATGGGCTATCTCAACCCGGTCGAAATCCGTGGCGCCGAGGACTTCGCCCAGACTGCCGCAGACAGTGGCATCGACGGCATGTTGCTGGTGGACCTGCCGCCGGAAGAAGCCGAAAGCTATCGCACCGCGTTCGTGCGGGCGGGAATCGCGCTGATCTGGCTGGTGTCGCCAACCACAGACGAAGCGCGGATGGCGCTGCTCGAACGGGCTGCGCAAGGCTATCTCTACTACGTCAGCTATGCCGGCGTGACCGGCGCAGACCGCCTGGGTACGCACGATGCCTCGGCCCGTCTAGCCGGCATCCGCCAGCGCTGCGCGGTCCCGGTGCTGGCCGGATTCGGCATCCGCGACGCGGGCAGTGCGGTGGCGATGGCGCGCGCCGCCGATGGCGTGGTGGTGGGCAGCGCCTTGGTGGCGGCGATGGCGGACGCCGTAGACCCGGCCGATGCCGCCCGGCGGGCAGCCGCGTTCCTGACACCGTTGCGTGCGGCGCTGGATGGTGAATACGAGGGCGTGGGCTAAACTGGTGCGCTGATTCCGCTGGATGGCACTGCATGTCCTGGCTCAAGAAACTCACGCCTGCCCGCATCCGCACCGATGCCGGCCCGCGCAAGCGCAACGTCCCGGAAGGCCTCTGGGAAAAGTGCGACCGCTGCGGCGCGGTGCTTTACCGGCCGGAACTCGAGGAAAACCTGGAAGTGTGCCCGAAGTGCGCCTTCCATATGCCGATCCGTGCGCGGGCGCGGCTCGGCGCCTTCCTTGACCGGGCCAGTGGCCGCGAGATCGGAAGCCAGCTCGGCCCGACCGACGTGCTCAGGTTCAAGGACCAGAAGAAGTACGTCGAGCGCATCAAGGTGGCGCAGAAGGCCACCGGTGAGCGCGATGCGCTGATCACGCTGGAGGGCACGCTCAAGCAGCGCCCGATCGTCGCCAGCGCGTTCGATTTCGCCTTCATGGGCGGATCGATGGGTTCGGTGGTGGGTGAACGCTTCGCGCTGGGTGCCGAGCGTGCGGCCGAGCTTGGCGCGCCTTTCGTGTGCTTTTCCGCCAGCGGTGGTGCGCGCATGCAGGAAAGCCTGTTCTCGCTGATGCAGATGGCCAAGACCTCCGCCGCGCTCGGGCGTTTGCGTGCCAGGGGCTTGCCGTACATCTCGGTGCTCACCCATCCCACCACCGGCGGCGTCTCCGCCTCGTTCGCGATGCTGGGCGACATCAACATCGCCGAGCCGGAAGCGCTGATCGGTTTCGCCGGCCCGCGCGTGATCGAACAGACCGTGCGCGAGAAGCTGCCGGAAGGTTTCCAGCGCAGCGAGTTCCTGCTCGAGCATGGCGCCATCGACCAGATCTGCGACCGTCGTGAACTGCGCGACCGGATCGCCCAGCTGGTGGCCCTGATGATGAAGCAACCCCATCCCCCTGAAGATTCGGAGCTGGTGGCATGAGCCGCAGGTATTTCGGGACCGATGGCATCCGCGGCCGGGTCGGCACCTCGCCGATCTCCGCCGATTTCGTGCTGCGCCTCGGCAACGCCTACGGCCACGCGCTGCGCGAGCGGCGAGGCGAGGGTTGGCGCAAGCCGATGGTGGTGATCGGCAAGGACACCCGCATTTCCAACTACATGTTCGAGGCCGCGCTGGAAGCCGGGCTGGTCGCGGCCGGCGTGGACGTGCAGTTGATGGGGCCGATGCCCACGCCCGCGGTGGCGCATCTGACGCGCTCGCTCCGCGCCGATGGCGGCATCGTGATTTCCGCCTCGCACAATCCCCACCATGACAACGGCATCAAGTTCTTCTCCGCCAATGGCGAGAAGCTGGACGATGCGGCGGAGCTGGCGATCGAGGTCGCGCTCGACCAGCCGTTCTCCACCGTGCCCTCCGATCAGCTGGGCAAGGCGGTGAAGGTACGCGACACGCTGGGTCGCTACGTGGAAGCCTGCAAGAACTCGGTGCCCAAGGGCTTTGACCTCGACGGCATGCACATCGTGGTCGATTGCGCGAACGGCGCCAACTACCAGCTCGGCCCGCTGGTGCTGCGCGAGCTGGGCGCGCGCGTGGACGCGATCGGCGTCACCCCCAACGGGCTCAACATCAACGACGGCGTCGGTTCCACCCATCCCGAGGCGCTGGTGGCCGAGGTCACCGCGCGCGGCGCGGCGCTGGGTATCGCCTTCGACGGCGATGGCGACCGCGTGTTGCTGGTGGACGGCAACGGTCGCGTCTGCGACGGCGACGACCTGCTCTACGTGCTGGCGCGTGATTGGCAGGACAGCGGTCGTCTGCAGGGCCCGGTGGTCGGCACGCTGATGACCAATTTCGGTCTGGAGAAGGCGCTGGGCGACAACGGCATCGGCTTCCTGCGGGCGAAGGTCGGCGACCGCTACGTGCACCAGATGCTGCTGGAGAACGGCGCCACGCTCGGCGGCGAGGCTTCCGGCCACTTGCTGTGCCTGGATCGTACCAGCACAGGCGACGGCATCATGGCCGCGCTGCAGGTGCTGGAAGTGCTGCAACGTCGCGGCATCAGCCTGGCCGATGCATTGGCTGGACTGGCCAAGGTGCCGCAGAAAACCGTCAATGTGCGCGTCTCTCCCGGCAGCAAGCCGGTGGAATCCGATGCCGTGCAGGCTGCGCTGCGGAACGCCGAGGCGGCGGTGGCTGGTCGTGGTCGCGCCTTCATGCGCGCATCCGGTACCGAGCCGGTGGTCCGGGTCACCGTCGAGGCCGATGACGCCGCGCTGTTGCAGACGACGCTCGATACCCTCGAATCGGCGGTCAAGGCCGCCTGCTGATCGAAAGGACGCCCACGATGAGTCGGATTCCCACGCTCGACATCCGTCGATTCACCCATCCCGAAGGCAGCGAGGACCGTGCCGCCTTCGTGCGCGAACTCGCCGCCACCTATCGTGAGTGGGGATTCGCGGGCATCCGCGGGCATGGCATCCTGGATGCACTGGTCGATGCCGCCTATGCGGATTTCAAGGCGTTCTTCGCGCTGCCGGCCGATGCCAAGCGCAATTACCATCTGTCCGGAATCGGCGGTGCGCGCGGCTACACGCCGTTCGGCATCGAGACCGCGAAGGGCGCGCAACACCACGACCTCAAGGAGTTCTGGCACATCGGCCGGGAGATTTCGCGTGATTCCCGCAATGCCGCGGTGATGCCGGAGAACTTGTGGCCGGATGAAGTTCCGGGCTTCCGCGAGCACGGGTACGCGCTCTACCAGGCGCTGGATGAGCTGGGCTCGCAGGTGCTGGGTGCACTCGCGCTGTCGCTGGACCTGCCCGAGGACTGGTTCGCCGACAAGACCAACGAAGGCAATTCGATCCTGCGGCCGATCCACTATCCGCCCATCGAGACGCCGGACGTGCCCAACGTGCGGGCCGGCGCGCACGAGGACATCAACCTGATCACCCTGCTGGTCGGTGCGAGTG